>JAQTNZ010000149.1 GCA_028713595.1 Methylovulum sp.
GCGGCGTAACTGGGTGAGATACCATATCGCACTGCTGTAAGAAGGGTAACTGGCACCGTTACGGAAAAAGGTGTTGAAATCGGGCAATGGCCGTTTGTCGCCTTTCTCGTATTCAAACGTGCCGGTCATGCTGTTCGCCAAAACCTCGTAGTCTGCGCCGACATATTGTTTTTGCGCCAGCATTTCGATGGCTTCATTGCGGTTTTTGTTATTGTCGGCATCCAGCCAGATAGCGGCGCGGATTAACGCCTTAACGACCGCCAAATGGGTGTTGGGGTTTTTGTCCGCCCAGGCTTTGGTCACGCCAAACACTTTTTCGGGGGTGTCTTTCCACAGTTCATCATCAGTGACTATTGGCACACCGACACCCTTAAACACGGCCTGTTGGTTCCACGGTTCACCAACGCAATAGCCGTTAATGGTGCCGGATTCCAAGGTGGCGGGCATTTGTGGCGGTGGGGTCACAGAGAGCAGGGCATCTGCATCCAATTGCCCGGAGGTGTCTTGGGGTGGCTCATAAAAGCCCGGTTTGATGCCGCCGGCCGCCAACCAATAACGCAGTTTCAGGTTATGGCTACCGATTGGGAAAGTCATCGCCATGTTAAAAGGCTTGCCTTCGCTCTTAAATTTATCCACGACCGGTTTCAGTGCGTCCGCTTTGATAGGATGCACAGGCTTGCCGCCCGCCATTGGCACATTCGGTTTCATTTGCTTCCAAACATCATTGGATACAGTGATCGCATTGCCATTAAAACCCATGCTGAACGCAGTGACGATGTCAGCTTGCGCCCCAAAGCCGACGCTCATGCCCAAGGGTGCGGGGGCGAGCATGTGCGAGCCGTCCAATTCGCCGCTGACCACACGATCCATGACCACTTTCCAGTTAGCTTGGGCTTCCAATTGCACAAACAGGCCTTCTTCCTCAAAAAAACCTTTTTCAAACGCCACCGCCAAGGGTGCCATGTCAGTCAGTTTGATAAAGCCGAATTTGAGGTTTTCTTTTTCAATGTTCTTGACCGCACTGGCATTGATGGAGAACGTCAGCGCCGTTACGGCGACAATGGCGGATAATGCGGTAACCAGTTTTTTAAGCGGCATTCCGGTGTGTTTCATGATGGCTTTTCCTGTAGGGAATTTAGGGCAAAAAAAAAGCGTCTCGAAACTAACGGTAATAATGACCATTAGTTTGTCGACGCCTTTGTCAAATGCTCAGCAGTGAGCTTAAGGTTTTGGTTCCATCTTTAGAACCACTATAAGGTTTACAGCATAACTTATGCCAATATAGGTGAACTGCTTTTTATTATTAATTTTTTTAATTTAAAACAATGGCTTATTTGTTGTTTCCCAGTGTATGCCTAGATGTGTGCAAAGGCTATAAGTGATGGTTAAATGTCTTTTATGCTTCAAATTCGTGCAGCTTTATGTCGGATTTGCACCAATCCCGAACGGTTGCCTTTGTGATGAAGGCCTTGCAACGGCTTGCTTGCTGAAAAAGTATACGGGTTTTGCGGCAAATGGGAGTAGTATAAACAATAGGGTTTATAGGGTTGGGTAGTTCACATAGCCCATTTTGATCGGCAACCAGAGGAGTAAGACATGTTTTCGTTTGATCCAATCACTTTCGTCATTGTCGCAATCTTGTTTTTGGCTTATTTGTCGCTACGGATCGTAAAAGAATATGACCGTGGGGTCATTTTCTTCTTGGGTAAAGTCACGGGCGTGCGCGGCCCCGGCCTTATCATCCTGATCCCGATTTTTGAGCAGATGACCAAAGTCACCCTCCGCACCATAACCATGAACATCCCGTCACAGAAAATCATCACCAAAGACAACGTCTCCATCGACATTGCGGCGGTCGCGTACTACAAGATCATTGACCCCCAAAAGTCGGTCGTGGCGATTGAGGACATCACCAGCGCCGTCAACCAGATCAGCCAGACCACGGTGCGCAACGTGGTCGGCCAGTTCTCGCTTGACCAACTGCTGTCCCAGACCTGCAACATTAACCTGCAAATCAAGAACGTGATCGACGGGCATACCGAGCCGTGGGGGGCGGAAGTGACGGCTGTCGAGATTAAGGACATCACGCTGCCCGAAAATATGCAGCGGGCGATGGCGAAGGAAGCGGAGGCCGAGCGCGAACGCCGCGCCAAGATCGTCGCCGCCGAAGGGGAATTTCAAGCCGCCGTGAAATTAGGCGAGGCGGCTGACATCATCGCCCAACACCCGGTCGCGCTCCAGCTACGTACGCTCCAAACCATGGCCGAGATCGCCACGGAGAAAAATTCCACCATCATTTTTCCAGCGCAGTTTATGACGACCGTGCAGGAAGCGTTTTCGACCATCAGGCAAGACATAGACAACAAATAGCCACCACCTTGTTTCCGCGTCCCGTTCCATACCGCCGCACGGCCCCCTGGAAGCTCTCGGTATTGATATATACTAGAAGTTACGCATTGACAACAGTATGATACTCCCCATATTTTAGACCGGCAGTTAAGATAGGAAGCCTTACCCAAAAAGGCAAACTAAACTATGGCTAATGTACGCAAGAACCACACAACGGAGTTTAAAGCCAATGTGGCCGTTGAGGCGATCCGCCAACAAAAAACGGTTAACGAGCTGACCACCGAATACGCTGTCCACGCCACCCAGATCAACTTCTGGAAAAAGCAGGCATTGGCGGTGATTCCCGAAGCCTTCAGCGGCAAGAAGGAAAAGGCACGGCACAACCGGCAGCAGGACATTGACGAGCTGCACCGTCAGATAGGCCAGCTCATCGCCGAACGGGACTGGCTTAATACCCACACGGGGCACTAGAAAAAAGTCTTCCGCCAGCCATTAGCGGCAAGGCGACTCTGGATTGACCCGCAAGACCCGCAATTCAGTGTCCGGCAACAATGCGGCCTGCTAGGTCTGAACCGCTCGTCCCTATACTACCAGCCTGCGGGTGAAAGCGCGGAAAACCTGGTGCTGATGCGGCTTCTGGATGAACAATATACCCGGACACCCTGTTATGGGGTATTGAAAATGGTGGCGCATTTGCGCAACCTGGGGCATGGGGTGAACGCCAAGGGGCCTAAGCGTTTGCTGCGGAAGATGGGGCTGGAGGCGCTGTACCAGAAACCCAACACCAGCCCGTTAGGGTTGAATTCAGGCTCGCTGACAAGCCCCATAGACATAGGAAAATATCATGCAAGCCTACTATGAAATAGAAACCCAAATTCCCCCAAACCATCAACTAAAATTGTTGTTGCCCGACACCATCCCCGCAGGTTATGCAAAAATTGCCATCATTTACGAATTGCCGGAAATAAAGCCAACCCCCGCCGCAAAAATGGCGGCGTTTTTAGATACGTTACCCGATCAGGCCGATGGAATCGGCTTAAGCCGTGAAGCTATTAATGACTATATGCAGCAAGAGCGGCAAAGCTGGGATTGAAAATAAGCGTTTATTTATATATTTCCACTCAAACAAGCCAGAGGTCAACCCCATGAGCATTGATTACCATGAAATTATCACCCTAGAAGCGGGCAAACGTAGCGGCAAGCCTTGCATCAGAGGGCTTAGGATAACGGTTGATGACATTCTTGATTGCTTTGCCGCAGGGATGACCGAACAAGACGTATTGGACGATTACGACTATCTGACCCAAGACGACATCAGGGCCTGTTTTGCCTACGCTGCCGATAGGGAACGCCATAGCCGCGTGATTGCCGGATGAAGCTATTATTTGACGAAAACCTGTCACCCAAAATGGTGGCGACCCTCGCGGATGTTCCCCGATTCGGCACATGTTGATAGGGTTGGTTTAGGCGGCGGGTCGGATGATGAGGTTTGGCATTATGCCAAAAACAATGGCTTTATGTTGGTTAGCAAAGATTCGGACTTTTATGAAAAGAGTATGCTTTACGGACACCCGCCAAAGGTTATTTGGATAAAACGTGGCAACTGCACAAACCGACAAATTCAACTGTTATTGAGAAATAAAGTGGATGCTATCGCCAAATTTTATCAAAATGATGAAGTTTCATTTATCAGCATCACCTAAACGCGCCCTACCACATTATGCAATATTCCACCAATAGTAAGAGGAACCATATATAGGCATATCATTCATAGCCGACCATTCAGAAGCAGTCCACATATTTTTTTCCTTAGCATATTTAACCGTTTTATTCATGCTGTCATAAACACTTTTAGTAATCCACAGAGGCTTATCTGGCAAAGATGTCAGCTTGGCCGCATGATTAGCAGCCCGACCAATCCAAACTAAATCATTATCTCCGCGTACACCAATCCTAGCGGTTCGCAATTGACTTGTATCGATGCCTATTACATGCTTTAATTTAAATTTTGTCGAGGGATACTGCTCCTTCAAAGCAGGATTGATAATTTTGATTACTGCATAGTTGATTTCAAGTGCACAGCGAACAGCCGAGGTATTTTTTGAGTCGCCAGTAAAAATTGCCATTACCCTATCGCCGTCATAGGCCGTAATGACCCCCCCCTCGCTTTTAATTATTTTTGCTGCACATTGTAAATAGGATTTATAAATTTCTGCGCTAAAATACCATTTATAATTATCCACCATGCTGGTGGAGCCATCTATATCCGCATAGAGAACAGTAGCTTTCTCAAGATTTTTGGCATGATTATTAAGCTGAAGGTCTTGCGGATCTGGTACGCTTTTAGTAATCTCCTCTCTCCACTCTGACTTGAATGTTTCTTTTGTCAATGCAGTTAAATCATCTTTTAATCCCACAATTATCTCCTGTGTCTAAAATCGGTTAATTATTGGGGCCAAGAGAAAGGATATGATCTCTTAACAAATTACATGCCGGAGCCATTAAGGACGCGGTATCTTTGCCTTTTTCAAATCGATACGGAATGGTCGTTATACCTGTAAGATCACTAGGAAGCTTTACTCCTTGATCTCTAGGCTCCATAAGAATAGCCCGTTTCTTTCCAAGACGTCCCATAAAAAGACCTAATTCAAATAACACATTGTCTCGTGGTGTAGGCCACTCTTTGCCTCTATATTCTGTTATATCGTCAGCATGTGCAATTGCGATAGCAAAATCTGAATCATCCACCTGATTCTCCAAGTTTTCTAACGCGTAGCTGGCGACTTTGAATACGCCATCTGCCCAAACAGTAACAGTTAAATCATCGTAAGCAAGAGCATTTTGAATGGCTCTAACGACATCCAAGGATTCAACAGAAGATATGAGAAAAACTCTAATTTTGCTTCGTGTTAAATTCACCAGTTCATTGCGCTGTATAAGCCTTTTAGCAAGCTCCCTAGCAATACATCGATAAATTTCAGGATATTTGTTACCCAACCCAGAAAACTCTTCTTCTGATAGTTTAGC
The DNA here is from genome assembly GCA_028713595.1 of Methylovulum sp. Lineage (GTDB taxonomy): Bacteria > Pseudomonadota > Gammaproteobacteria > Methylococcales > Methylomonadaceae > Methylovulum. The sequence continues at coordinate 5,377 of JAQTNZ010000149.1, forward strand.
GACAACACTTTCCTCTTTTGCCCTAACACTTGCTGATCGCCTTTGTGTTGGTTCTATGGCAGCCATTTCACCAACATGATCATTCGCCGTGCGCATTGCGACTACGCGACCATTGACAATTACTTCGAACGCTCCCGCTAAAATTAGAAATATGTCGTTATCACTAGCATTCTGCTCAATGATAAGGTCTCCAGATTTCACTGCTTGAAGTTTTAGGACATCAGCGAGCGCGTTAGCTAGGTCAAGGTTTCCAGCGATGATTTTTTGATTTAATAAAGTTTGGATTAGTAATCGCTTACCTGCATCACCTTCAAAGCGTCGTATCATATAGAAAATTCCTATAAAATCCTGATATTTTTATTCGGGCAATAAAAACCCTTAATAAATAACAAAAAAATCTTTATTTTTATTATAGTATTTATAATCTCAAGGAATGAGGTTATAGGCTAGGTTTTAATTTTTATTAAAAACTAATATTTAATTTGTTGGGTATTGTATAACTGCGCAACATCAAAATCCGCCAAATGCCTTTCACCAGGTTGCTTGCAGACAAGAAGTCCATAACCATCATTGGGGTGTGTTGGCTGAATACGCGGCTTAACTTCAACCCTTAAGCTAATCACGGGCGTGGTATTAGAAAAAACGATCATAACAATGCCGTTTCTCGCTGGAAGTCATCGGCACTGTCTTCTAACAAGGTGGCTCCGGCATCAAACGCTATCCGTAAAAAGGCCGTTCGGCTGATGTCCAGCCAGGCAGCGGCAGTGCCGGATGAAAGCTTGCCTTCTTTAAACAAACTGATGGCGGCTTGTTTTTTTAGATAAAAAGCGAAGTCTTCCGCATTGAGGTGGATGCCCATTAATATTTCGGGTGGGCAATCTATGGTGATTGTTCTTTGCATGGCAATTCCTTGGTGAAAAACAGCTCATATCGGCTTACCATATAAGCTTTACGGCTATTACCTTATTAAACATGAAAAACCCAAGGAAGTAAAATATTGTCAACTGCGAATGCAATTGACAAATGCTATTCATTTTTTACTGAAACAACACCGCCAAGCTAATCAAGGTGGCGGCGGCTATCATGGCCCATAGGGTGTTGCGTTGGTGGCTGTCGATGTGTTTGCGCAGTAACGCCAATTTGCGTTGTTGGGCTTTGTACAGCAAGGAAGGGATTTCGGGGAATTGTTGGGCAAATTCGGGGAATTGTTTCAGGAGTTTGTTGATTTTGGCTTGGCTCTATATGGGTTTCAAGGTCTTTTTAACCAAAACAGCCAGTAATGAAGACAGCAAGCCTTTACCGCGTTTTCTGACGTTATGGACAAACTCAAAAAAGCTCAGGTACAGCGGCAACTTGGCC
>JAQTNZ010000150.1 GCA_028713595.1 Methylovulum sp.
CTTGTGGGAACACAGCCAATAGCCGCCACAAACCCAGTTTAGGGCGCAACCACTGACCCAAACCACAACCCGTACCCGCAAAACCAGAGCCGCAAACCGCCCGTTTTATTTTTCAGCTCCCCACACCTTATAATTGCTGAATCATTGCGCGTTTTAAGCTATGATACGCGCCCTTTCGCCGTCTTCGCCACGCCAGAGCCGCCCATGCACATAGGCCCTTACCAGCTTGCCAGCCCCCTCATCCTAGCACCGATGGCGGGCATCAGCGACCGTCCGTTCCGCAGCCTTTGCCGGCACTGGGGCGCGAGTCTGGCGGTGTCGGAAATGGTGGCCTCCAACCCCGCATTGCGCCATCATCAGCGCACCTTACTGAAAGCCGACCACAGCGGCGAAGCCGGAATACGCTCAGTTCAGATTCTAGGCTATGACCCGCAAGAGATGGCGGACGCGGCACGTTTTAATGTCCGCCACGGGGCTGACATCATCGACATCAACATGGGCTGCCCCGCCAAAAAAGTCTGCTCGGTCGCCGCAGGTTCCGCCCTGTTAAAAAACGAAGAACAGGTCAAGTACATCCTTAACGCCGTCGTCAACGCCGTCAGCGTCCCCGTCACGCTGAAAATCCGCACCGGCTGGGACACCGACAACCGCAACGCCCTCAGCATCGCCAAAATCGCCGAACAGGCGGGCATAGCCGCCTTGACCATACATGGACGCACCCGCGCCTGTAAATTTGCCGGCAACGCCGAATACGAAACCATCCGCCAAGTCAAACAGGCCGTGCGCATCCCCATTATTGCCAATGGCGACATCGACTCGCCGGAAAAAGCCCGACAGGTTTTTACCCACACAGGCGCCGACGCCATCATGATAGGCCGTGCCGCCCAAGGCAACCCGTGGCTGTTCGGGCAGATCAACCATTTTCTGGACACGGGCGAACATTTAAGCCCACCGACACTGGCCAACATCCAACAAACCCTGACCGCACATCTTGAAGCGCTCTACCGCTTCTATGGCGACAGCAGTGGTGTTAGAATAGCCAGGAAACATATCGCATGGTATTGCCAGCCCTTAGGCTTATCTGAAGACATCCGCAACGCCATCAACCAGGCGCAACTACCCGCCGCGCAAATCACGCAGATCAACGCCCTTTTCCACCATCTGACCAACGCCCGTGCCGCATAATATGGAAGCTTCTAAACATTCTGCCGACTTGACCGACACTGCCAACGCCACCCCCGTACCCTTATCCGCCTACGTCACCCAAACGCTGGAGCGGTATTTTGCCCAGCTCAAAGACCATGATGCCGTCAACCTTCATGCGATGGTCATGGGCGAAGTGGAAAAGCCGTTACTTGAAGCCGCCCTCAGCCACGCCGGACACAACCAAACCAAAACCGCCAAAATCCTCGGCCTAAGCCGCAGCACCCTGCGCAAAAAACTGGAGCATTACGGCATATCCTAAAAAACTCCCTTTTATGCAAGAGCCATTGCATTTATGAGTTGAATGTAAGTTTAAATTTAACTTTAAAAATCTTTAACTTAATATGCGATTGTCCTAATGTATTGCTTATGGAATTACCGTAATGCGACCAAATTCAGCCCGCGTAGGGCGCATTACGGAATGCGCCTTACGCGTTAAATATTGTCTGGACAATGGGGCCCACTTAACCAGGCTTTATCAAAATCAATTGCTATCACTGTAATAGCCTGTTTAAGTATCAAGTGCTACGCAAATTTTATCTCAATAGTTCATAAGCTATTTCACGAATATCCTGCTCTGAATCGGCAATCATCCGTCGAGCATACAATTCTATCTCGTCAGCAGTTGAATATGGTTCAGCAAGAATACGGATCGCAGCATACCGTATGGTCGCATCTTCATTTTCGAGTTTTTCGCGTATCAAAACACACTGATTAGCAGAGAAGAAAATTTTCTTTCTTAACGCTTGAGTAAGCAGATTTAACTCCAATTTTCCGCTAAATATTGAATTCAGAAATAAATCTCGTAATTCTTCTGATTGTTCTAGCCGCTCAAATAATGCTTCTTCGCTAATTTTGCACACATCCGATCGTGAGTCAGTCGCCATTTCTATCAGCACCTTATCATCCACCGCTCCGGCCAATAACATTGCCTTTACAAGCAATGATCGCGGGCTATCAGGTATTACACCACCTGAAACTGGATAAGGTTCTTCATGCTTCACCCAATGCTGATGAGCTTCGGATAGCAAAGCCATTATGTCTATTCCTTTTAGGTTAATAACCTGAACGGCAAACTCTGCCGCAGCAATGGCAATTTTAGGATTTGTACATAAAAGGCCGTTTTGGAGAAGTTGAAATATTTCTTCTGCTTCCAAAATATCCGCAAATTCAGTTAGCTTTTTAAATAAGGCTTCACACCCGTTAGTCATTGAACCCCGCAACCGTTGGCAAAGCAATTTAAGGGTTTCCTGCGGTTCGAAAAGCGATGCAAAATAGACCGCTACATCAAGAGTAATACCTTCGCCTTTTTCAAATAGCCGCTCAAGTATTGATAACAATTCTTCTTTACTAGCTTTTTGTTCTAATAGATTTGCCGCCAATATAATGAGCCAATCTGAATGCCCTAAAATTGCCGTTTCCAACTTAGATAGCGATAGCGGAAACTGCTTGACAAGTTGCCAATCCACGATGGTATCGACATGAACGAGTCCGTTGTAGAATGAAAAGTTATCATCTTGTGATTTAAGCATGGCTTTATGGATGCGGACTTCACTGATTAACCTATCCCGTTCCAAACCAGAAATGGCTATGACTGTCTGCAAAACTTCTTTGACTGAATCAGCATTTTTATCGAATTCCCACTTCCATAGATCGCCTGCATAGGTATGCCAGTGGCTTGTAGCATCCATGAAACCACTTAATTGCATCAACTTACTATTTACTCCAATAGACTCCTCACTACTTACCATTGCCGATGGATCATCCAACGCATCCAAAATATTTAGGTAATGGTCATGCCAATTTTCTCTTTGATTCGGTGACCACTGGGGAATATTAAAATCTAATAAATAATTTTTTGGTGGGGGAATTCGGTGACGTATCAAAAGTGCTGACATAGCACTTTTGAAACTTATGGTTTGTCCAATGTTTTGTGTTAAAACCTCATCCAGCACAGCTAACCCATTTGGCTCGGGGAATGCCAAAACAGCTTTGGTCGCCGATAACATGAAGCTTTCAATGATTTCGGGTCTTGGGTCACCTATCCACAATCCTTTTGTATGCAGTCTTTCAAATCGATAGTCTTTGCTAGGTAACGCTTTGAAAATATCAAGCATCGCTTGGTAATCATAATATTGCGAGCCAGCGGCAGTAACACCAGTCCATGCAACAAGCCTAGTCCAAGGTTGTGGATGCGAAAGCTCTGCTTTGGCACGATGCCCAACTATTTCTGGATACTTTGCGGCGATACTGGATAATAAAACACCCGCTCTAAGCGCATCCCAACGACGATAGGACATGACAAAATTCCAGCCGCAATCAACCAGCCGTGTAACGACTGTGTTATCAATTTGAGCCTCACTCTCGCTGAGAAATTCAGCGGCGCGTTTAACAGCAGCAACACTTAAATTTCTTTTAGTATCTAGCACCGCATTAATTGCTCTTTCCGCAAGCCCCATAGAACAAGCAAACTTGATGGTCTCAGCCCAAGATGCGTCATTCGAATGCAAATTAAACGCCTGGCCTTGCGCTTCCGATTCAAGCGTTGCCAAATACCTTGCCGCTGCGTATTCGCCAAACGTTTTGTGGACAAAAGTAATCGCTTCGTCAGTTTGGAAGCGCACCCGCTCTAGCATTCCAAGGTCTTGCCATCGACGGGCGCATTGCTCACAAGTATCTTGAGCTTTGAGTCTGGCTTGCTGTAATTCGGAGGCCATAACCGATGCACAACACGCCAGAGTTTTTTTAAAGGTCTCATGCTGATTAAGTTGTAAGTGCCAACCCAGTATTTTCAGAAACTTTACCATGACGGCACTGCTTACTTCCCCTTTTTCGTGCCGTTGGCTAGGTGCATCTTCGATGAGTTCAAATAGTTGCCGATAAAGCTCAGTTCGGGTTGTGCCCACGGATTTGTTTTTCAACGATAACGCGAGCAGAAACCCAAGTAACATAGGGCTTTTGGTGATGACTGTTTCGACGTGACGTTGTTTAAGCTGTGTTTCTGCAAAACTGATTGCTTGAGTGAATTCAGATGAGTTCTTGTCGAAAATACCCGAAAGCAGCGTTGATAAGTGTTTTTTGGTGTCCGATGCTTCTAAAGGCATTAGCTCGTAATGCCGCCATGATGTCAAAAGAGTCGAGTCGTAGCCGATGGGTCTAGTCGTTATAATGACTCTGCATTGGGGATGTCCGGCGGAGAAATTGATAATTCCTTGTGTTATATCAGTTTGGGAGTTTCCGCATTCATCCATTCCGTCACACAAAAGCACCAAGTTTTCCAAGCTCACCCGGCGTAACTCTTCTGCTGTTACACCAGAACCGTCCAAACCGCGCTCGATGACACTTTGCTCGAAACCTATTCCGTCTTTTTTCATTCTTGTAGCGATGTCTCGTAGCCGCACCCGTAATACGGGATTCCCTCTTTTCGCATAGGAAAGTGCAAGACGTTTCAACAAAGTTGTCTTGCCTATGCCTGGCCCGGCTATGACTACGGCACGTTTTACGAATTGCCCTATAGTTATCGAGTCAATTTTTTTGGCATCGTGCGGGATTGATCGGGCATTCCAAGAATGGTATCGCTTAAGGGCTGTTTCCAAATCATTTTCATCGTTGAATCCATTTTCTTGAACGAACGCCTTCATTTCAATCCATGCGGTCTCAAGCGGCAATGGTTGTTTGATGCCAAAAATTTCGAATGTGGCATTTGTCTCGATTGCCCAACTAGATAATTTATGGAGTATAGCCAACGGCGATTCTGGAACATCTGACCGTAAAGTAATACCTTTACTACGAAGAAGTTGAAAAATGGAAACTGATGATTTATGGCCTGATTTTATTTGGATAAGGAAATGCGAGTCGGCATAAATATGATCCCAAGCCGCTTGCATATTTGTGCATAAATGAGCTAATTCAGCATGGGCTACTTTGACATGTGCAGAATCAGATTCTAAGCCGTTTACGGTGACAATTCGTAGCCTTGCACAAACTTTTTCAAGGTTAAATAATTTTTCAAGCAGTTTTGATTGCAATTCTTTTCCTAGAGCTTTTAAGTCGTCTTCACGACCACCTGCCATTCGCTTTATGTCGTTTGCAAGATCATTACGGATCGTACCGCTACTATTTGGACAAACCACCAGTACGCCATATGAAATGCTGTCAGAATTAATGGCGGCGGCAAGGCTTATCAAACTATCCCAAAGTTCTTTGCCTTTACTAAGCCCTTTCTTTACTTGAATTTCAGCGACGGAATGGTCTTTATAGGTGAGGCGTATATCGTCACCCGCCCCGCCTGTTTCTACAGCAACAGACACTGGAATATCTTCCACAACACCGTTTAGCCACTCCAGCGGTATATCTCGTGCGATGTGGACGCACACAATAGCTGTCACGCAAGCTTGAAAGTTCATACCACCCGCAGCAGCACTACCACCTGATACATTCTTCTTCAATCGATTTATACCTTTTGATTTCAATATTTAAGGTTAAAAACCACCGGCTTTAGCCGGTTAGCTTTAGCATCAAGGTAAAAAAAAACAACTCGACAGCGCGGGACATAGCTAACCCCTCCCAAACCGTCCATAGCGCAACAATATCCCCGGCAACAGCAATAAATTCAGCACGGTGGAAGAAGCCAAGCCGCCGACGATGATCGCCGCCATCGGCCCCATGATCTCGCGCCCTGGGTTGTCGCTGTTAAAGGCAATCGGGAACATGGCTAAGGCGGTGACTAGGGCGGTCATTAAAATGGAGGGCAGGCGTTCTTGGGCACCTAACAGCGCCGTTTCCAAGTTCCATGCCCTGCCTTCAACCTCAACCAAATAGCGGTAATGCGACAAGAGCATGATGCTGTTGCGGACGGTGATGCCGAACAGGGTGACGAAACCGACCACCGAGCCGACCGACAAGCTGGCGTGGGTGAGCAGTACCGCCACCACGCCGCCGATCAGGGCGAAGGGTAGGTTGCAGAGGGTCAACAGCATCAGGCGCAGGCTACCGATAGCCAGATAAATAAACATCAGCACGCCCGTGCCCGCCAGTAAGGCATGGATGATTAAGGCTTGCCGTGCTTTGGCCTGTTCGATGGCGGCGCCGGTAAATTCAGGGTAGCTGTCTTGGCTGGCGGGAATCTCTTGTAACACGCGCGTTTTCAATTCCTGCATGAAGGCATCCAAATCGCGGTTTAAGACATTACAGGTCACAGTTTGCCGCCGTCTGGCGTTTTGGTGCAGGATGGAATAGCGGCTGGTGGTGTGGCGGATGTCGGCGACTTGGCGCAGTTTGATGAAACTGCCATCTTTGGCGCGTAGCGGCAGGTCGCCGATAGCGTCGGGTTGTTGGCGCAATTCTGGGGTGACGGTGACGGCGACGTTCAGGACTTTGTTGCCTTGTATGTTTTTGCCGACGATACGGGTTTCGAAG
>JAQTNZ010000151.1 GCA_028713595.1 Methylovulum sp.
GCAAAGGCATCCGTAACGCATTTTGGTTGCAAGCCATGCAGGGTGGCCTCAAGAACGAATTGGACTGTATCAAGGCATTCTCCGAGACAGATTTCACTGAAGACCTTAAGGCGTTCGATATTGAGACGCTCATCATCCACGGTGATGATGACCAGATGGTACCGATTGATGTGTCGGCGCACGCCTCATATCGGCTGATAAAAAATGCTGTTTTGAAAATCTATCCTGGTGCCCCTCATGGCCTGCCTGACACCCACAAAGACGAGCTGAATGCGGACTTGCTGGCTTTTCTCAGGAACTGAGGGTGCTGGCGTATTGCGCTAACGAAGCTGCAATAGCGCCAGTGCTAACCACCCTTTTGATAATATGTGCGAAAGAGAACAGATATGTAGTTGCGCATCGTGCAAAATTTTCTAAATTCAATTGCTTGGAAACACATTATGACCCCTTCTAATTTATTAAGCGCTGACACCTTCGGGTACGGGCATGACCCGTCCACCAGTTGCCCTGAACCCATGCAAGTCCAGTCCAGCGCCGTGTCCTGGGATGCCATTATGGCGGGGGCTGCGGCTGCTGCGGCCTTGTCGCTAATCCTGTTGATGTTGGGCGCAGGCTTAGGGCTGTCCTCAGTGTCGCCTTGGTCATATAACGGTGTAAGCGCATCGGCTTTTGGTGTCTCGACCATTTTGTGGCTGGCCGTCACCCAGCTTATTGCTTCAGGTATGGGCGGTTATCTTGCTGGCAGGCTTAGAACAAAATGGATTGCCGTGCATACCGATGAGGTTTATTTCCGCGACACCGCGCATGGCTTTCTGGCTTGGGCCATTGCCTCGCTGGCGACCGCCGCGCTGCTCACTACAGTGATTGGCTCAATAGTTAGTGGTGGGGCGCACATCGGAGCTTCTGCCATGGGCGATAGGGCATCCGTACATTCCGAAAAAGGGCACCATGACAGCGGTGTGATGGGTTATTTCGTAGATACGTTGTTCCGCAAAGACCCAAACGATCCCGCCACCGCAGTTCCTGAAACCATCATGCCGCCAATCCCGCCACCCAAGCCAAACACGGTTGAGTTCGCCGCCGAAGTGGCCCGTATCTTTAAAAATGCCGTTCTAACCGGATCATTGCCACCAGAAGACAGCCGCTATGTCGGCCAGGTGGTTGCGCAACGCACTGGCCTGAGCCAGCAAAGTGCGGAACAGCGGGTCAATACCGTCTATGGGCATTTGCAGGCAAGGCTGCATGAGCTAGAAACAACGGCTAAAACCGTTGCCGACAATACACGCAAAGCCTCTGTTTATGCCTCGATATGGATGTTCATTTCGTTGCTTATCGGGGCCTTTGTCGCCAGTTTCGCCGCTATATTCGGCGGTCGGCAGCGTGATCTGTAATTACAACCCACTTGTTTAGGAGAAAAATTATGCGCTCAATACTTTTGTACTTTCTCGGTATCCCCATCCCCATTATTATCCTGATTGCGTTGTTCGTGCATTAACTAGTTTATCCATCCATACCGGATGGCGGTCGCCACCCGGTATGGTCAATTAATATCCGCTCAGATTGAGCTTAGGAGAACCACCATGATTAATGCCGACCAAATTAAACCCGATATGCCCGTTGTTTGCTCCCAAGACGGCCAATTTGCCATTGTTGACCACATGGAGGGCCCTAGCACTATTAAGCTGACCAAAGACAAAAACGGCCAACACCATTACATTCCGCTAGGTTGGGTCATTTCAACCGAGGATGGCAAAGTCAAAATAGACCGCCCTGGAGACCAAGCCATGCAAGAGTGGTCGAGCGTTTCGCCAAATTACATAGCTGAGTGAGTTTGTGGCTGTGTAAACGGGGGAATACAACACCCTTAATAAAAACCAGTATAGGCACTAGCTAAGCTATGGCGTATGCCGGATGTATAAAATCGATTAAGAGCATCAGCACTAGGATTTAAATCCTATTTAGTCCACTAACCTTAAGGCAACCCTTATGAAAACGAGAAAAATGACACCCGCCGCCCCTAACACTACACAAACAAGCCAAACCCTAAGCGTGTTAAAAAACGTCAGGCTATCCATCTGTTTGGTCATGATAGGATTTGGTTTTGGCGTTTCTGGCCTAGCAGTAAGCGCCGAAGACGCGCATCCGAATTATCGTTATATCAAACCCATCGCCGCAGACACTAATACGGGGAAGGCCAGCCCTGACGCGCCTAAAATAGAAGCGGTCGCCAAACCAACCGATGGTAAAGGGGCCCTGCCGACATTTGCCGAGGCTGATACCGATGGCGATCACTCTGTTACAAAAGTTGAATTGAAAAATTTCCCTTATTTGTTGCAAGTGTTCGACAAGGTGGACGCGGGCGAAGACGGTAAGCTTGAACAACACGAATACCAAAATCTGGAAATGGAAACCAAACGCGAAGGCGAAGTCAGATAAAACGCCATCCTTGCCAAGGCCAGAACTGGCTTATTCGTATCTAGCGGGCAGATTGGCCGCCAGAGCGGAAAGCCCCACTCCCATCTAAGCTTATCTGCTTATCCTATACCACAACAGCCCCAGATATTCATGCAGCACCAAAAAGGAGTTTTCCAGGGCCGTGGCGGAGGGGATAAAGCTGAATAGCGATAGCGAAGGCTTGTATTTGATAAACGCGGTGGGTGCGGGTAAGACTTGAAAACCTTCTTGACGGAATAATTCCAGTGCCCGTGGCAAATGGTAGGCTTGGGTGACGAGGATAATTTTATCTATACCCTGCGCTTGTAAGAGCTGATGGCTAAATCGGGCGTTTTCGGCGGTGTTGCGGCTGTTGGCTTCTTGCCATACCACTGGGACGTTAAATTCGTCTTGTAAGATACCAGCCATAATCTGGGCTTCCGAGAGGGCGGCATCAGGAAAGACCTTGCCGCCTGAAACCAAAATGGGCAAATGGGTGTCACGCGCCAGTTTGGCGGCATAACGCAATCTTAATAAAGTCCGGTCATTGGCGGTTAAGGGTTGTCCGTATTCCTTGCCAAAGGTACTGCCACCGCCGAGGACCACGATGGCTTGTGGCTTGAAGCGCTGGATTTGCCCAGCCTCTACAATCGGCTGGTTTTCTAGGGTGGCGGCGATGGTTTTGCTGACAATGGGCAAGCTTAACGCGGTCAACAGCGTCAAGCTAACTACCGTTAAAGGTAAGCCGACCGGGTGTTTGCGCAAGAGCAGGCCGGCAAAAGCCATCAACAACAGGCTTGTGGGCGGCAGCAGGAATAGTTTTATAAGATAGGTAAGGGTTAGTATGTCCATAACAGGCTAGGTCAGTCCTGATGATCCCCATCAGGATAAAGGTGTGGCATTAAAACACTTTGTCGTACAAGGTCATGACAATTTCAAAGGCGATCAGGCCAATGATAATCAGTTCCAATATTGAAGAATGGCGATGTTTTTGTTCATCAGCCAGCATTTCAAACAATTCGTGGATGGTTTCCAATTTTTTGGACAACACACGGGTGCGCGGGGCAATTTCCAAGTATTTTGCGGTGATGCTGTAATAGTCTTCGTATTCGGGATATTCCCAAAAAAAATCCGGTGTATCAAGCAAATCGTAATTGAGGATAATATCGCTTTTGGTCAAAAACAATTGCCCACGAATTTTGGCGATTTTATGGCGGCTGAGTTTGATCCGGCCATCTTCCGCCAGTGATTTGGGGATGTAATTGGTGTTGTTGATGGTGGTGATGGCGTTGGTTTCAAACGATGCCAGTTTGATGGATTGCGCCATGCCCTGCGATAAGGAAAACAACAGGATAGGGTCGGACGATTCGATTTCAATATGGTCTTCGACAATACGGGTGCTGGGGCAATCCAACTCAAAGGTAAAATTGTCCTCCTCAACCGCCAGCAACGGGTTTTCGGCATTGTTCAGCAGCAACTGGTGCAGCTTGCTTTGCTGTTCGGCACTGACATTCCAATGCACCACCGCCCCATAAGAAAACACCACTGTCCAAGAATGGTTGTCTTCAATCAGCAGGGCACCTTTAATGATGCGGATCAGTGTCGTTTCCGAAATTAATTTTGCCAACGCGCTAATATCAAAAGATTGGGCGAGGCAAAAAGCTGCGCATTGCTTAAATGCGGGTTGTTCAGACATAAAACGCTCTTTAAGGTAAAAACAAAAGCAGTTATTTTACGGCGTAAAAACTGATAAGGTGCAGGTTTTTTCCTAATTTGCAGGTGATTTCCGGTTTTGTCGTGGTTGACCCTATCCTGGCGGCAAAATAAGGCGGTTCCATGAACAGGGCGATGCAGCCGTTTAACCCGCTATTTTTACCAGCCAGCCACCTTCAGCTTCACAATGCGCTGATTTGGCATTTATTTTGACATTGATACGCGCCACGGTATTGCGCAAACTAGCGGGCAGCTTAGCTTTGACCAAATAAAACGGGTCTTTGAACTCGGCATCAGTGGTGACGGGAATACCCTTGACGGTGACTTCGATTTGGTCGGGATGATTGATGTTCAAGACTACAAAGGAAATGTCGCTTTCTGGTGCGGCAGTTGCCAAATGTTCAGGAAAAAACTTTGCCAGTTTGGGTTTTATGCAAGCCGTGCCCGACCCGCCACCGCCCATAGCACCGCCGCCATGACCGCTGTGATGCTCGGTGGCTTGGGCGGCGCTTAGGGCAAAGCAAGCCATAAAGGTGATGGTGATGGTGATGGTGATGATGTTTTTCATAGGTTTATCCCTCTCTAGTGAATGTCTGTAGCCTGCTTAATGTCTACGTTATTTTTTTAGTTAGCGGCTTTTTGGTAAAGGTTCACGCAAGCAAGGTAGCTTGCCGACGCTGGCTCATTAATATAGCGGTACTGGCAAAAAATGCCAGTTTTATAGTCGGCGACATGGATTTAGGGCAGGGGGACGGCTAAACAAATGGATTGCTAAGCCATCCGCCCGAACCTTGAAGTGCGGCTTAGAAAGGGTAGTGGTATGGCGATGCCTTTATAAGCCCCGCAACAAATCCCCTTTAATGTCATCAATATGTTCCAGACCTACCGAAACCCGCACTAGGCCGTCGTCAATCCCCGCCGCCGCCCGTGCTTCGGGGCTTAAACGCCCGTGGGTGGTGGTGGCCGGATGGGTGATGGTGGTCTTCACATCGCCCAAGTTGGCGGTGATGGACAGCATTTGCGTTGCGTCTATCAACCGCCATGCCGCTTCCTTGCCGCCGGCCAGTTCAAAGCTGACAATGCCGCCGAAGTGGCTTTGCTGGCGTTTGGCAAGTTCATGCTGGGGATGGGAGGGCAAGCCCGGATAGTGGACTTTAGCCACGTTAGGCTGTTGTTCCAGCCATTGCGCCAAGGCCAAGGCGTTGTCGCAATGGGCTTTCATACGGATAGCCAAGGTTTCCAAGCCGGATAAAAACACCCATGCATTGAACGGGCTCATAGTCGCCCCGCCCGTGCGCAGATAAGGGTACACCGATTTTTCAATAATCTCTTCGCTGGCGATCACCGCGCCGCCGACACAGCGGCCTTGGCCGTCAATGTATTTGGTCGCCGATTGCACGACAATATCCGCCCCTAAGGCCAAGGGTTTTTGTAGGGCAGGGGTGCAAAAACAGTTGTCCACCACCAATAAGCTGCCGTTTTGGTGGGCAAGTGCGGCCAGTTCGGCAATATCGGCAATGCCTGTCAACGGGTTCGAGGGCGTTTCCAGAAACAAGAAACGGGTGTTCGGTTTGAGCGCCGCCGCCCAAGCAGCGGTATCGGTCAAATCGACAAAATCGCAGCCCACGCCAAACTTGCCAAAATAATTTTCAAACATCAGCACGGTGTTGCCAAACACGCCCCGCGAACAGACGATATGGTCGCCGGTTTTCAGCAAGCTCATCCCCACCGCCATAATCGCCGCCATGCCGGAGGCAAACGCCAAACAGCGTTCACCTTGTTCCATCAAGGCCAGCCGTTGCTGGAAGGCGTTGACGGTGGGGTTGGTGAAGCGCGAGTAAATGTTGCCGGGCTTTTTGCCGGTAAAACGCAAGGCCGCCTCTTCTGCGCTGGCGAACACATAGCTGGAAGTGGGGAAAATCGCAATGCTGTGTTCATCTTCGGCTGTGCGGTGATGTCCAGCTCTAATGGCTTGGGTTTCTAGGGCATAGTCGTGCCAATCAATATCGTTCATAATCGGTCAGGGATAGGGTGGGAAATGGGCGGATTTTACCATTGATTTGCCGATCTGGCGGCTAATCCCGATACTGTGGCTTGGGGGTAGGTTTCAGGGTGTTAACTTGGCCTTGTTTTCTTTAGTATTTTTTATGACAATACCGTGTAGCCCTTAGGCCTGTTTTATCTTTTTGGAGACTTCCCATGTCGCAAGTACGACAACCGCAAACTATGTTACCGCAAGCTGCCTTAATGACCGAAGCCGAGTATTTGAGCGCGGAGCAAGTGGCAAAAGTCCGGCATGAGTTTATTGATGGCCGTGTCTATGCTATGGTAGGGGCGGTGTACAACCATAATTGCATTGCCCTGAATATATCATCTTCTTTTAGGAGCCATCTTAAAGGCACACCCTGCACGACATTTATCGCCGATATGAAAGTGCGCTTGGGCAAGGATTATGTCTATCCCGA
>JAQTNZ010000152.1 GCA_028713595.1 Methylovulum sp.
ATGACGGCATTTATCATGCCCTCAAATATGCCTTGCCGCCCGATGATGAACTTTCGCAAACCCGGCAATGGCAAGCGCTGGCGCAGGAACACCAGATTGACTTGGCGGTGTGCATTTCCGCCGCCCAACGGCGCGGCTTACTGTGTGCCGATGAGGCTTGGCGGCAAGGCAAGCAGGATGATGATTTGGCCGAGGGCTTCCGTATCGCCGGGTTGGGGCAATTGCTGGCGGCGACCTTGGCCGCCGACCGTTTTTTGGTGTGGGGTTAAGATGAAACAGTATTTGTTCGTATTGCGCAAACCCGCGCACAGCGGCGTGTTTGTGCAGGAGATGTTGGACATTATCCTCACCACCGCCGCCTTTGACCAGCGCGTCAGCTTATTGTGGTTGGACAGTGGCGTGTTCCAGCTTAAGGCTGGACAACAAGCCGAGCTGGCTGGTTTTAAGGACACCGCCGCCCTGTTCAATGCGCTGGAACTGTATGATGTGACTGCCCTGTATACCGAAGCGGAAAGCTTGGCGGACTATGGTTTGGTGGCGGATGATCTGTTTTTGCCGGTGCAAGTGCTGCAACGGCAAGACATCGCCGCGTTTATGCAGGGGTTTGAGGTCATTTTTTCGGCTTAAACAAGGCACGATGGTTTACGCCCGCTTATAATAACCAATTTTATCGACTTGGAAATTGCTATGGAAAACTTACCTACCAAAACCTGCTCAATCGAGCGTCTGGTCACTCAAGCCAAATTGGTTGCCGCCGCCAAGGCCGGCAACAAAACCCAGCAACGCCGTGATGGCGTTTATGGTTGGGTGGGCGAGGTCTTTGAGCTGGAAGGCATGGCCTTTGTGGTGACCGATTTGACGCGCCAGCGTTTAGGGGACATGACCGATGCGGACGCACAGGCCGAAGGCTTCCCAAACTTGGCCGTGTATAAGGACATTATCTTAAAAATGCACACGGGGATGAGTTGGGATGACGACCACTTGGTGTGGGTGCATAGTTTTGCTGCCACCTCCAAGGTTTGAGAGGAAAGATGGGCGGTACAGAAAGTAAGCCGTTTATGCCAGGGCAAGACGGCTAAAGCCCCGTTTGGCATTCATCTGCTGCCAATTTGAAAGCCATAGCCTTTATTTAAAAGGCCAACCATCACCAAGGACGCGAAGAAGCGCACCGGCAAAACGCTGCGCTTCTTCGTGAATATCGTGGTTATTGCTGTTACGATACGGGGTTTATCTGATTACATACGCTTATTTGAAGGTATTGACCACGGTTTTGCCGCCGGACATGACAAAGTCAGGATATTCCAGCAACTTAAAGCGGACAAATGGGTTGCCACGCACCGCGATGACATCGGCGGGGGCTTTAGCGGTCAAAGTGCCGAGCTTGTCGATGCCCAAATGTGCCCCCGCTTTGGAAGTCGCCGCCCTAAACACATTTAGCACGTCAGTAAAGTCAATGGACGCACCACTGGTCAGCAACAGCATGTAGTGCATCTCTTCGCCATTAATGCCCCAAGGCACATTGTCATGGCCTATTTCCGAGCCGTAGAGGATTTGGGCGCAATTGCCGGGGGTGTTGGTTTCACAATCGGCAATTTTGGCCGCCAGTTGCGCGGTATTGGCATGGATGCCTAAATGCGTGTTGCTATCGACACACGAGCTTAAGGTATCGACCGTGGACACAAAGGTCAGCCCCGCCGTATTGGCGGCTTGGGTCAACAAGTTAGCGTCAATCGGGGCGCAAGGGATATGGGCGAATTCATCGACACCCGCCAGCAATGACCGTTCAAAACCGATATTTTCCCCCGCATGGGCAATGACTCGCCGGACTGGGCGGCCATCATGCGGATGGTGCGCTTCATCAACAATGGCACTGACGATAGGCAAGGGCAAAATGTCCCAAGGTGTAGGGGGTACTGCATTGCCGCCATGTGACATCATCCACGGGGCTCCCGTCTCGCCTCCAGGTTCCAAGGCAATCTTGATGGCGGTGGCGCCGCCATCGACCAAATGCTGCACAACCCCTTGGGCTTCATCGACCGAAGCTACCGTATAACCGATTTGGTCATAACCGCTGCTGCCACCAAAGATGTTCAGCGGATAACCGCCTGGGGCTTGGATAATCGGGCCAACGCTTAACAGGCGTAATTGTCCGCTACCGCTTTGCGGGGCCAGTAATGGCCCACCCGTATCTTGCACGGTGGTTACGCCATGTTGCAACACTTTGTCTTTTAGCACATTCTGAAAGCTGATATGGGCGTGCGACTCGATGAACCCTGGCAAAATCGTGGCATCGCCCATGCCCACTACGTTACCGCATGACCCCGCCAATTCCGCTTGGGTGCCGACTTGGGCAACTTTTTGGCCTTTAATCAATACCGCTGCATTGGTTTGCACATTGTAACCGTCAAACACCCGATCCGCTGTCAATAGCTTGCAGTTACCCGCCGACCATGCAGGGGTGGCTACCGCGTGGCAAGCCAATAAAGCCAGCCCCCAAAATGTGCCTTGCCGTTTGTTATCCATTCATCGTCTCCAAAGTTTTTATTATTGTTGTCGCTATAGTTGGGTGAGGCTGCCCACCGTCCTGAGCAAGCTGGCAAACGCCATCAAAGCAGCTAAGACAAAGATGGGGTTGGACACTTTTATGGGTGCGGCTGGCAGCCTTGACCTTTATCGGGTCTTTGGAGGTATTGCACTACTTATGCCATTGTTAAGTCGGACTGATGGCATATACCCTAATGGATTGATTTAAAAAAACTATGGTTTCAGCAAGGCTAGGCGGTAGGAAAATGCGGAGGGATTTTTTTAAGGATGTTAGGTGATATGCCGAGACGACTGTGGCAAATGCCGTATTTAAATATGGCATCGCCTTATCGCCGCCGCCGATTCAATTTCTGGCGGATTTGCGCCTGTTCTTCTGTGCCGCACATAAAGGCATAGAAAAAGCCCACGGTCAGCAGGACATACACCACGCCGATCACACCTAGGATGAGAATCAACTGCCAGCGGTTGGCGGTGGCTAAATCTAGCCAGAGTTGCCAGGGCTTGATGGCCGCCATCAAGCCATAACCGAACAAGTAGGGCATGAGGCCGGGCAACAGCACCGAGCGGATAAATCGCCACAGGGTAAGCCCTAAGCGGACATTGCCGACCAACAAATAAAGCAAGGCACTGAGGATACGTGCGATCATCACCAACAAGGCGATGGTGACGATGGTAAAGGTGAAATACTGCCAGACCGCAGCTAGCCCCACACCGACCAACAGCACTTGCCAGCCGATATAGCCGAAGGTGCGGGCGGGATGGTTAATGCCCTGATAATACGCCGATAAAGGCCCGGTCAGGACGTGCAGTTGATAACCAGCACAGGCGCAGACCAGCACTTTGATGGTGTCGGCCATGTTCATGGCGGTGTTGTTGCCTATCCAGGCGATAATCAGCCAACCGGCAAACGGGGCGAGAAAACCCATTGCCAAGCCGTTGAGCAAATTCAAGTAACGTAGGCCTTGGGTGTACAGGCGTTGGATGTCCTGCTGTTTGCCCAGATGATGGGCTTCGGTGATGGCGGGTAGGAAGCTGGCGTTCATGGAGGAAAATACTTGGCTTGCCATCACCGGAAATTTCTGCCCCAAGTCCAAAATGGCAATCGCCGCCAATCCGCTCAAATAGCCCGCTAATACCCGCTCAATGGAATACATGGCGACTCCCAGCAAACCGGAAAGCTGCAAAATGCCGCCGTATTTTAAAAACGTGTGGAGGAAATCGCGGTTGACCAGCCGGATGCTGATGCGCAAATCGGGGAGGGCGCGGTAACACAAGACGATGTAGACCAGCGTGGAAAAAATGTAGCGGGCAAAAAACGCCCA
This sequence comes from Methylovulum sp., assembly GCA_028713595.1. Lineage (GTDB taxonomy): Bacteria > Pseudomonadota > Gammaproteobacteria > Methylococcales > Methylomonadaceae > Methylovulum. The sequence goes on from JAQTNZ010000152.1 coordinate 3,867, forward strand.
CAGCAAGGACTCAATGCCGTAATGCAGCAACAGCAAGGTGACGATTAACGCAGTTTCCAGCAAAAAACTGATAATCCAAACGATGGTTTGCTGGGCGATTTTTTGCAGGCCGTGCAAGATATAGGCAAACGCGCCCAAGGTCATATCCAGCAACATGGTGGCTAAGGTGCCGAGTATCAGCACTTGGGCGGTCTGTTGCAAATGCGGGGCGACCTTAAAGCCTTGCAAAAGCCACGGCATGGCTAACCAGACCCCCGTTAAGGCAAGACAACTGAACAGGAACGTCAGCAGCAAACCCGTGCTGACCAAGCCGCTGATCGACTCGTGCTGGTTCTTGGCGTTGTATTCGGCCACATAGCGGATATAGACGTTGGACACGCCAAACGCGCCCATGCTGACGTAGCTGATTAATAAAAAACAGGTTGCCCACAGGCCGTATTCTTCCAGTGACACATAATGCAGTATCAGCGGCGGCAAGCCGACACGGGTCAACAGATACAACAAACGCCCGGCGGTTTGCGCCAGGGTGTTGCGGAAGAATGAAGTGCCTTGCCGTTTATTTTTCATGGTCATCCACTGTAAATTTAATACGTGTTGGCGTAGAGTATAGCCTTATTACCCGCTTATCACTATGCTTGGGGGCCGGCTGTTCAGCCCGTTCATTTATAACAATAACAACAGGGGATTAAGTCATGCTGTCAGCCGTCCGTCAATTATTCCGCGCTTTCCTGCGCAAGAATGCCATGCAGTCCGGCCGCTTTGTCGGCTTATACCGTAAATTTTGTAACCCCGATGGTGCCGAATGGGCGAGTTTCCTGAAACGCCACCACGTCTTGTATCAGATGGGCGATGATTGTGTCGTGCAAATGAATGTCGAAATCACCGATCCTAAGCATGTCCGGTTGGGCAATAATGTGCGCATGACCGGCTGCACCTTGTTCGGTCATGACGGTTCCGTCAATATGCTGAAAAAAATGTCCGGGCTGTGCCTGGACAGTGTCGGCAAGATAGATATACGCGACAACGTGTTTATAGGGCATCGGGCGATTATCATGCCTAATGTGACCATAGGCCCTAATGCGATAGTCGCGGCGGGTTCGGTCGTCACCCGTGACGTACCGCCCAACACCATTGTCGGTGGTGTGCCGGCCAAGCCCATCGGTACGGTTGACGCTTATCTCAAACGCTGTGAAGAGCGCACCAACGCCTTGCCGTGGCGGCATTTGTTGGCCGCCGATAGTTTTGCCCCCGCCACCGAGGAACTGACAAGGATGCGCTGCGCGTATTTTTTTGAAGCGGATCGTGACGGCTAAAAAACGCTCGGCGGCCAAGATTTGGCTTGCTATTGGTCAAGTTAAGGATAGACTAAATCAGCAGCGAATAATAACTATAATAAACTGGATTCGGCTAGGAGAAGAATATGTTCCCGTTTGATGTCAACAAACCCGTGGTCGGCAAGGCAAGTATCCTCATCAATAAGCCTAACACTGATATATTTGTCTTTATCGGTGAGCGTTTTTTTGAAAATTACCCAAAGTGGGCGTTGGAAGTCAGTGAGTTCCAGCCCCTGAATGGCTTGAATGTGTTTGTAGGGGCAAAAGCCGAACAATTGCGCCGCGACCAGGGCCAAGAAATCAAATCGGTGTTTGAAATCACGGAATTTTACCCTTTCATTAAGCTGGCCTTTAAAGGCATCACCGCGCCCTATCTGAACACTTATTATCTTGAGTCGGCCGACACTGAAGGCTCAACCGTATTGACGTTTAGTTTTTCCCTCTTGGAGCTGGAGCTGTTCATGCGGCCTTTTGAAAAGTTGATCCGCACCGCCATTGAAGAAGGTGCGGAAAACACCGTTGCCAACATCAAACAATTGCTATCCGATGACCTTAACGCCAACCCTAGTTTTGGAGCGTAACCTATGAGTTTTGTCGTAGAAAAAGATAATGGCCTGATACCACAAATCCTCTCGGCCATTTTGGACGAGTGCGTCAACGGCGTGACCCTTGCCGACCCTGATCTTGAAGGCGCACCGATTGTCTATGCCAACAAGGCTTTTGAGCGCCTGACCGGTTATAGCAACGCGGACATCATTGGGCATAACTGCCGTTTCCTGCAAGGGGTCGATAGGGAACAGCCGGAACGCTATTTGATTGCCGAAGCGGTGAAAGCGGGGCAGGGCATTGAAGTCACCCTGCGCAATTACCGCAAAGATGGTGAATTGTTTTATAACCATTTGAAAATAAGCCCCTTATATGACCGCAAGGGCAGGGTTATTTATTATTTGGGTGTGCAGTACGATGTGACCTATCAAGTCAACGCCAAAAATGAGATAGCCGAACTCACCAGTTTGCTGGATGCGTTTTCCGGGAAGGCCGTTTAGTATTGGCAAGGCGGGGCAGATTGTATCCCCAAGCAAAAAACATAACCCAGAGGTAAGCCATGAATCCAGCCAATCCATTACCACTCGCAGAAGCCAGCCAACATAGCGGCTTTTTGTTCAATGAAATGCTGTTCGGACTGGCGATGGTGGCGTTTGCCGTGCTGATGGTCATGGAGCGCGTCCAGCCTTACCGAAAATTTACCAATAAAATCAGCAAGGAATCGTTTGTCACCAATACCACGGCCTTTTTGTTCAACAACATCATCCTGACTGTTTTACGCGCCTCGTCATTGTTTTTTATTGCCCAACGCTTTTCCAGCTTTGGATTGTTAAGTGATCTGGGCAATGGCCCGC
>JAQTNZ010000153.1 GCA_028713595.1 Methylovulum sp.
GATTTTGTTCATAAATCACCTGTGGTTATAGGTAGGGTGAAGCTGGGTAGCCGTTACCCTTAAAACCAGCAAATTTTGAACCAGCTTATAAAAAATATTTTTATGTTAAATATTAATTGGATAGCCGTATATATAAAGCAAGGTATGGGCTGGACTCTGGACAATTCTTGTCATATCTGGAGGGTTTGCTACAGGATTGGTGATGTGTTTTAGGTTTATACAAGGTCTGGGTAAAAAGCAGTAGCTTAAACTTAGGTTATAGGTTGATAATAATAGCCTTTTGGATTCCATCCGTAATGACGGCTTAAGAAATGGGGGCTTGTTTGTATGAAAAGAATAGTTGCTATCGTTTTGCTGGGTTTGTCCGCATTTGCACAACAGGTGAATGCAGAGTGTGATAATCCGTCCAATGATTTTGATGGCTTGTACTGCACCATTAAAATTTACACGGCGGCTGATAAGGCATTGAATGACGCTTACAAAAAACTTAAAGGCCAATTGAACAAAGAAGGTAAACAAGCATTGGCTAGTGGTGAGTTGGTTTGGATGGAAAGCAGGAACAGCGAATGCTCCACCCTTAAAGACGGGGAGTTTTTTGTCAATCTTGATTGCGCCGCCAAAACCACGATTGAACGTCTGCACTTTTTGCAAGACCGCTCCAGGGAATGCGCCAGTTCAGGCTGCCAAAATAGCAAACTGTAAAGACAGGTTTTATGAAAATACTGCCGCACCGTTGCTGTTACGCGCTAATTATGGCGATTTTGCCCTGTTTGGGTATTGCCCAGCCTAAGCCGGTGGCTATTGATGCAGGGCATTCAATGGCCCATTCTGGGGCGGTCAGCGCTTATGGTAAACCTGAATTTGCATACAATGCGGCCTTAGCGGCCACTATTAGTGACCTATTGGTCGCTCAAGGTGTGCCGGTCATTAAGATCGGCCATGATGGCAAAATGGATGACTTAAAAAAACGGCCCCAACTCGCCAATGCCGCAGGGGCGGCTTTTTTCCTGTCCATACACCATGATTCCGCGCAACCCCACTATTTCAAGCCTTGGCAATGGCAAGGCAAAAACTTGCAGCATACCGAGCATGGTTCGGGGTTTTCTTTATTTGTGTCCAGAAAAAACCCATACCTGGCTAATAGCTTGGCCTGTGCCTCAGCGTTGGGTAGAGCCTTAAAAAAGGCGGGTTTCTACCCCTCACAGCATCACGCCGAAAAAATTGCCGGTGAAAATAAAGAATGGGCGGATCAGGAAAATGGGGTGTTTTATTATGATAACCTAGTGGTGCTGAAAAGCACGGCCATGCCCGCCGTATTATTGGAAGCGGCGGTCATCGCCAATCGCCAAGATGAAGAAAAGCTGCAAACTCCACAGATGCACCCGTCTATTGCGGCGGCGGTCATAACAGGCTTATCGGCTTGCAATGCCATATCTACCGTTCATTGAACCGTTTAAGGATAACCCATGTTTAAAAAATTGTTGCTTACTCTCCTGGCAATTCTGGTCATTTTTGAAGAATGGCTATGGGACATCCTCACTGCCGCCGGGCAGTGGTTGGTGCAAACCTTTAACCTGGAGCGGTTTGACGCATGGCTGGCAGCGGCGACACCCCCGCAAGCGGTGGTGGCTCTGGCAGTTCCCATCCTGGTTGTCACCCCCATCAACTTGTTCGCGCTGTTTTTGCTGACCCACGGTGCTATAGCCGAAGGTATCCTTCTGGAAATTATCGCCAAATTATTGGGTACGCTATTGGTGGCGCGGGTCTTTAAGTTAGTGCGCCCGGCTCTGCTGACCTTTGCTTGGTTTGCCAAGCTGTACCATACCATTATCGGGATGCTGCAATGGTCCCACGCCATTGTCCATAATTCTGACATTTATAAATTCAGCGTGCGGATAAAAACCGCCGTCAAAAACAAAATAGGCATTTTTAAACAAATGGTTAAAGATTTTTTTAAAAGATAAAGCCGCCGACATTACCAAAATGATATTTATAGGGCAACTCCCCTGCCCTTGCCCAATTTTTAAGAAATTTTTTGACAACCCCAACATTAGCGTGTAAATTGCCGCGCTTTATTCCATTCATCTGCATTTAGGAGGCTGCCATGTTCGATAGTGTCATTAATTCCAGCCTCGCATCCTAATCCTCGGTAATTTATCCGATCTTACGGATCGGGGCTTCCACAAAAAATAATCCATTTTTTTAACACAACCGGACACGGTAGGCTTTGCTTTGCCTAGTGTCTCTGGTCAGTGGGAGTTTCTATGAATAACCAACTTCGTTGGACAAAAAACGCGGCGCGTCTTTGTGCCGATATTAGCGCGGAAGACGGTATTGACCCGCGTTATGCGTCTGCCAAACAGGCGCGGAAAAAAGCCCCGCGCAAAAACTTGCAAATGTGTAAGGAAGCCGCCCGTATTGTGTCGCTGGTGTTGACAGGCGAAGCACAACAGGCTTTGCTGCGTGATTTGGTGGTGCTGTCAGTAGAGCCGGAAGGTCACGGCCAAAGCGTCTGTGTGACCGTGGGGCGCTATGCCACGGATAGTGATGTTTGCGAAACCGAAGTGCTGGTGGCCTTACACAGCGTCCAAGGTATGTTGCGCTCGGCGTTGGCCCACGCGTTGCACCGCAAGCATACGCCGACCTTAACATTCCGTTATGCGGGTGTGTTGGGTGGAGGAGTCCGCTAATGCCTATCCAAACTATCATCACTAAGGGTAAAGTCCCGGTCAAAATCTATACTAAGGAAAGTGAACCGGCGGCCTACCAACAGCTTTATAAGTTGTCGCAACTGCCCTTTCTCCATAGCCATATTGCCGTCATGCCGGATGTGCATTGCGGCAAGGGGGCGACGGTAGGCTCGGTGATCCCGACAGCGGGCGCGATTATTCCGGCGGCGGTGGGCGTGGATATAGGCTGTGGCATGAATGCCCTGCGCTTGTCGATTAAAGCCCACGATTTGCCGGATAATTTGCGTTCCTTGCGCTTGTTTATCGAGGCGGCGATTCCGGTCGGGTTTAACATGCACAAACAAGACCGGGCCAAGCAATCGACCGTCACTGCCTTGGCGGTGGGCTTGCACAGTATATTGGGCAAACACTGCAAGCTTAATGCCATGCAGAAAAAGCCCTATCAAACCTGGGTGCGGCAATTGGGCACTTTAGGTGGCGGCAACCATTTCATCGAATTGTGTTTAGATGAAAATGATGATGTCTGGGTGATGCTGCATTCAGGTAGCCGGGGTATCGGCAATGCGATTGGCGAATATTTCATTGCTTTGGCGAAAAAAGATATGGGGCAACACCTCATTAACGTGCCTGATAAGGATTTGGCGTATTTTAGCGAAGGGGCGGCGCATTATGACGATTATTTGGAGGCGGTGGCCTGGGCGCAAGATTACGCGCTGGCTAACCGCCGCGAGATGATGTTATTGATTTGTGAAGCCTTACGCAAAAAACTGCCCAAGTTTGGCATCACTAAAGAAGCCATTAACTGCCACCATAATTATGTGGCGCGGGAAGTGCATTTTGATAAGTCGGTCTGGATAACCCGCAAAGGCGCGATCCGTGCGGGTGAAGGTGAATTGGGCATCATTCCGGGCAGTATGGGGGCGAAGTCCTATATCGTCCGTGGTAAAGGCAATCCGCAGTCGTTCTGTTCCTGCTCACACGGGGCCGGGCGGGTGATGAGCCGCAACGCCGCCAAACAACGCTTTGACAGTGACGATGTCGAGGCGCAGACACGCGGCATCGAATGCCGTAAAGATAGCGGTGTGGTCGATGAAATTCCGGCGGCTTATAAGGACATCGACCAAGTCATGCAGCACCAGGACGATTTGGTGGAAGTGGTACATACCTTAAGGCAAGTGTTGTGTATTAAAGGCTGATCCAAAACCAGTATCCCCGCACTTTGGCGTTATGCCAAAGTGCGGGCGATAGGCGGCCTATTCTCTAATCCCCGTCATCAACCAAACGATAACCTACCCCGACCTCGGTTAACAAGTAGCGGGGTCGGGTCGGGTTGGCTTCGAGCTTATGGCGCAATTGCCCCATATAAATCCGCAAATAATGCTGGTCATGGATATGTTCTATTCCCCAAACTTCCTTAAGCAAATGTCTATGCGTCACTACCAGGCCGGCATGACGGATAAGGATAGCCAATAAGCGATACTCAATAGGTGTGATGTGCACTTCGACATCGGCTAGAAAAACTTTGCGGCGGGCCATGTCCACTTTCAATTCTCCCGCCTGAAAAACCTCCAGACACCCTGCCCGCTTGACCCGCCGCAATAAAGCCTGAAGGCGGGCGTGCAGTTCCCCGATGCTAAAGGGTTTGGTCAGATAATCATCGGCTCCGGCATCCAAGGCCATAATTTTATTTTGCTCTTGGCTGCGTGCCGACAACACTAAAATGGGCAAATCGGACAATAACCTTAAGCGTTTGGTCACGGAAATGCCATCAAGATCGGGCAAACCCAGATCCAAGATGACCAAGTCAGGGTTATTGTTTTTGATTTGCAAAATGCCGGATTTTCCGTCTTCGGCTTCAATGACCCGCCAGCCTTTATTGCAAAGGTTTGTTTTCAACAAACTGCGGGTTTGTGGGTCATCTTCAATGACCAATATTAACGGGTCAGTTTCGTTCATCAGGCCTCCATTGCCTCATGCCAGCTCAGTGGTGGCGGTTCGTGGACGGGCAGCATAATGACCAATGAGGCGCCTTTTCCGGCAATATGATCGGCGCAGATAGTTCCGCCATGCGCCTCAATAATAGCGCGGCATAGGGTAAGCCCCAAGCCGACACCGCTTTGTAGGGATTCGGCCTCAAGACGGTAAAATTTGGCAAACACTTTTTCTTCCATGCCTTCGGGGATACCCTGCCCGTAATCGGATACGGTAATGCTTAAAAAGCCTGCCAGATGTTCGGCGCTAATGTCCATAGGGCTACCGGCGGGCGTGTATTTGAGGATATTTTCGATAAGGTTGGTCAGCACTTGCTCTATCAGCACCGCATCTATCCACAGCAATGGCACATCGTCCGGCAAATATACCCTGACTTGCCTTTCGCCCAGGTTTTTTTCCTGTCGGTTCAAGGCACTGCCGATGATTTCCTCAAGCGCGTTCCATTCCCGATGCAACACAATCCCCCCCGTTGTCAGCCTTGCCATGTCAAGGATTTTGCTGGTCAATTCTGACATGTGCAAGGCTTCATCGAGAATGACCTTATTGAAGTCCAGTTTTTCCGCCGCCGAAAAATCGGCGGGGCTTTCGACCAAGACCGTGCTGGCGCCAATGATGTGTGTCAACGGGGTGCGCAAGTCATGCGAGATGGCGCTTAACAAGGCATTGCGTAAGGATTCGGTTTCGGCTTGCAGTTTGGCGTTATTGGCTTGCTCAGTTAAGCGTAGCCGCTCTAAGGTTTGGGCGATCAGGCTCCTAAAAGTATCAAAAAACGTGACCTCTTCGGGATTGGACAAATCATGGCCTGCCGTTGGCCTTATGACCAACACCCCTTGTAGGGTGGGTGAGCGTTCCAACAAGTAATACATGTCTGGATAGGCCCATAGCCGGGTGGTCTGCTGTTGGTAGATGTGTAACGCCACTTGTAGGTTTGCGCCACGCAACGAATGGGTTAGCGGTGTTTCCTGAGGGTAATGGAACTGGCCTTCTTTGTTAGGGAACACCACCACGGATAAAGCCCCGAAATTTTCATGGATATGGTTGACGGCGATAGTGGCGACCGCCAACGGGTCTGGTGCGTCAGCTAAGGCTTGGCTTAAGCGGTACAGGGAGTTGGCCCGCCTTTCCCGCTGTTTGGCGATTTCCGCTTGCAGTTGTAAGCTTTCCAAAAAATTGCTGGTGACATTGGCGACAACTATCATGACCGCCAAACCGATGATATTTTCAAGGTCACTGATGGCAAAAGAGAAAATGGGGTGGGCAAAATAAAAGGCAAAAACGGGCGCACTTAAAAAAGAAGCCACAATTGATGCCCCACGTCCATAACTGCTTGCCACCAAAAACACCCCTAACAGGTAGGTCATCAAAATGCTGGCAGGCCCTAGGACATGCCGTAAAGGCCAGTCAATTAGGGTGCATATAAACGGGGAAGCTATGCCCCACAGATATCCTTGCCAGCGCTTCGCTCTCAGCAGGTTGCGCCCGCTATGGTTTATCTGATGTTCCTGAGCGTTTTTATGCAAGCCGTCAAATCCTTGGCTATTCTTAAAAGGAGCTGGAATTGACTAAGAAATGTACGCCGATGCTGGCAAAATAGCCCAACAAAATCACCGGACACCATTTTAGATGGCTGCTGAAGGTGTATTGGCCTTTGGCTTGCCCCAGCAAGCCTATCCCAGGCGCCGAACCTATCGCCAATAAACTGCCGCCTACCCCTAAGGTTAAAGTCAATAGCAGCCATTGCCCTTGTGGTATATCTGGGTTCATAGTGAGTACCGCGAACATTAACGTGCCATTATCGACAAAGGCCGAAGACAGACCGATCAGGATATTGGCTAACGTCGGACTTAATTGCCCGAACAACACGGATGAAATGGCATCAAGATAGCCGATATAACCTAACCCTGCG
>JAQTNZ010000154.1 GCA_028713595.1 Methylovulum sp.
CAAAAAGGGTTCGGAGTTGCGGTCGCGGTGATAATGCTCCCATTCCCTTTTTCTGGCTGTTATCCTGGCGGGCAAGTTTAGGCCATACAAGTCGATAGTGATGGCCGCCCGTTGGCGGCAAGCGGGTTCGGCTTGTGGCGAAGGTTCCAGTTCGCCAGTTTTGCAATTGGCTATAAAATAGCGGCTGAAAGCAAAATCGTCCGCATCGGGTTTCAGCAATTCTTCGGCAAACTTTTCCAATTTCTGCGCCTGACAAAGATCGCAACAAGGGAATAAATTCCACCAATCGTAAGCCAAATCGGGAAATTGGCTTTTCGGGCGAAAATGCTCAACGGTTTCGCGGCTGCTAATACCCAATACTGCATCACAGAACGCACAATGTCCTTGGGTCATTGCCCGTAAGCTTTCCCGTATCGCCTGATAGCATTCGGGTTTGCGCCATCGGAACGGCTGTTTAGGGTTTTTCGCCCGTGCGGCAAGGTACTCTTGTGTCCATTGCTCGGCATGGCTTGCCAAACAATCGGGGGATTCAGGTCTGTCGAGTTTACGCAAGATTTAGCTCCTGTCCGCTCATTCTGGCAATCTGGCGTAGTTCGCGGTTGACAATGGCCGCCGCTTCTTCACCGCGTGCCGCCAGTTTGGCGGCGGTAGCCAATAATTCTTGCGGGGCTTGCGGATGCTGTAAAAAAGTGTCCTTAAGCCGATAAAAGGTATCGAACAGGGCTTCCGTTTCCACATCAAACTCATCATCAATGCCGAACACTTCATCCAGAATTAGCCGATAACTCTTACCCGCGCTGGCAGGTACGCCTTCAACAATGCCGTTGCCTTTACCCGCTTCCGGTAAGCGATACACCCAGGCATTTTCGACCGAACCCACCACGAACGGCGAATGGGTGGAGACAAAAATCTGCGCGTTAGGCAACAAGGTTTGGATGGCAGGTAAAATCCGCCGTTGCCACTTAGGGTGCAAGTGAATATCAACCTCATCCAATAACAAAATGATTGGCTGGGCAAAGACATCACGCTCTTCTGCCCACGGGATCGCTTCCAAACGTAGCGACAAATCCGCCACCCAACTGATGATGGATTTTAAGCCATCCGGCAAGCCATCAAAGCGGATAATATCGCCATTCACCCGCACGGTGACGGCCAGTGGTGAGCGTTCCAGCCTAAATTCCACGTCCATATCACAAATGTCGCGGATCAGGGTGGTGATGCGGTTTAATGCCAGGTCATAGCTTTGCGCGGCTTTGTCGTCCTTATCGGCTTTTGCCAAGGCGGTGTTAACGCGGTTATTAGCAATCCATTGCAATAATATTTGTGGGCGGACACTGCCATCGAAAGACAAGGCGGCTTCAAAAGGCGAGTTGGTAATTTCTTGAATGCCAGATAATAAAGTGTCGCGTAGGGTTCGTTGGCCGGAATAGGCAAAGGCGACATATTCAAATCGGGCTGGCGAATGTGGATTATACTGCTGGAAGCTATCCGACATTTGTTTGTATTGTCTTAATCCTATATTGCCGGATTCGCAACCGAAAAAACAACCTGTTGTAGTATCGTTAAAATAGACAGAAAAAGAACCATAACGATTTGAGCCTTGGCCATTGACAGTGTCAGAGCGTACACCGTATTGCCCCGCTTGCGCATTGAAAAGAAAATCCACACGGCTATCCTCACCGCGAAAACGGGGGCGAACAAGGCTATTACCAACATTATTAGTATGAGTATTAAAAATCTCCGCCAACGCATATAGCAAGGTGCTTTTCCCGCATCCGTTCGGGCCGGTAAACAAATGGATTTCCGCCTTATCGGCAACCGTTATCGGCTTAAAATCAATGGCAATATCATCGAATACGCCCACTTGATGTAAAGCGAGGGCTTCGACACGGTAGGGATTGGTCATGGTCAGGTTTCCTGAAAGCCCATAGGCTTTATAAAGGTCATGGGTTATGCTGGAGTATCTTCTTCAAAAACGGCAGGGTAAGTTTGTGTTTCGCCGCTAACGAGGCATGGTCTAAGGTGTCCAGCAAATGCCAGAGCGAGGCTAAGTCGCGGCTGTAGTGCGTCAGCAAAAACCGCCCGGTCTGTTCGGAGATTTCAAAACCCATTTGGTTGGCTTTAAATATTAAGGCCTTGATGCTGTCATTTTCGGTCAAGGGCTTCAATTTTAAGGTCAGCCCCCAGTTCAGGCGGGTTTTAAGGTCAGGCAATTGGATGTCAATCGCTTGTGGCGGGCAAGAAGCCGATAATATCAGCTTATGCTCATCATTACGGTGCAGGTTGAAAAAATTGAAAAAAGCCTGTTCCCAAACCGGATCACCGGCAATATGTTCGATATTGTCCACGCAAACCAGATCAAGCTCATCCAGTTCGGTGAGTATCGCCGGATCGGGCAAGTCAATGGCGGAGGGCAGTGAAAAATAAAACGCCGCCAACTGGTGTTGATGTGCCTGATGGCAACACGCTTGCAATAAATGGCTTTTGCCCAAGCCTTTGTCACCCCAGATAAACACCTGTTGTTCACCTATGCCCGCCAGGCTTTTTTTCAGATGGTCAATAACTTCTTGATTGCCGCCAGGGAAAAAGTCGTTAAATGTCTGATTGGCTCTAAATTCAAAATTAACGGGGAGTTGTTCGGCCATAATCAGTGGGATGGGGGTGTAAAGCGCAGGTAAAGGGTGGTGCCGAGAAATAACATCAGGCTTAGGGCAATTTCCAAACTGGCATAAAGCCGTTCATCAGGATTGCTATAGGCTTCGGTGGAGCCGTGGATAAAATAAAACAAGCTAATATAAGCCGCCCAAGTGCAGCTTTTCCGGTGCTGGCCCAATAAGCCGCGCATCGGCAATAGCAACGGCGTGACGGTCAACAACAACATCAGGGCGACAGGCAATTGGGAAGGGGCCAAGACGGTATGCCATAGCATTAATAAGGCAAACAGCCCAAAAAAGCCAATTAGGGCGGCTAGGTAAAAATACTTGGCGTAGGGTTTCATGACTCGTGATGGCTGGTTGAAGAGGATTTTAGCAGTTGTGCGGTTTTGGCCAGACGTAAGCCCAATGCCCTGCACAACTCTTTTTCGTGGTTGGTTAGCCCTGCGTCTTCCAATGCCAGATGGCTAGGGCCGTAAGGTGTGCCGCCTGATGTAGTCTCGCGTAATGCGGCTTCGGTATAAGGCAGCCCCATCAGCAACATGCCGTGATGCAATAACGGTAACATCATGCTTAACAAAGTGCTTTCCTGGCCGCCGTGCATACTGCCCGTGGTCGTGAACACCCCCGAAGGTTTACCGACCAACGCGCCAGAAAACCACAGGGCGGTAGTGCCATCAAGAAAATATTTCAACGGGGCTGCCATATTGCCAAAATGTGTGGGGCTGCCCAGCGCGAGGCCATCGCAATTGCGCAAATCATCCAGGGTGGCATAAATCGCCCCGTGTTCCGGGATGGTGTCGGCCATTTTTTCACAGACCGTGGACACGTCAGGCACTGTCCTTAATATGGCTTCCGCACCACTGACCGATTCTACGCCATGGGCAATATGGTTTGCCATCGCCGCCGTGGTGCCGTGGCGGGAAAAGTAAAGGATCAGTATTTTGGTAGTCATAGTTAATGGCCTGCTGTCGGTGGTTGTAGGTTGGTAAGGGTTAGGCAGGCACGTTAATGCCAACGGCTATCCCATAGTTTTTGGCAATCGCCATGCTGCAACAAAGGCTATAATAGCATTTTTACCTAAACTCACACGCTGAAAAAGTATCGGATAGGTTATCCCAATGATTATCGAAAGGCTTAAGCAATACGCATTACTGGCACGCTTTGACCGCCCCATAGGCATCCTGATTTTATTATGGCCGACTTTATGGGCATTATGGGTTGCCAGCCATGGTAAACCTGATTTGCTGGTGCTGGCCGTATTTGTCTTGGGTGTGGTGCTGATGCGGGCGGCGGGTTGTGTCATCAACGATTATGCTGACCGTGATTTTGACCCGCATGTGGAACGCACCAAACAGCGGCCTATCGCGGCAGGCAAAGTCACCCCCAAAGAAGCTCTGGTTGTATTTGCCGTGTTATGCCTGTGCGCCTTTGCCTTGGTTTTGCTGATGAACACCTATACCATTTTGCTGTCGTTTGCGGGCGCATTTTTGGCCGCCAGCTACCCGTTTATGAAACGTTATACACAATTGCCGCAAGCCTATTTGGGCATGGCGTTCGGGTGGGCCGTGCCGATGGCGTTTGCGGCGCAAACCAATACCATTCCAGGCGTGGCTTGGCTGTTATATTTGGCGGTGATGTTGTGGGCGTTGGTCTATGACACTATGTATGCGATGGTGGATAAGGATGATGACCTTAAGATCGGGGTCAAATCCACCGCGATTCTCTTTGGCGATTATGACCGCCAGATTATTGCCGGTTTACAAGTGATTATTATCGGCTTGCTGGTTAGGGTAGGGCAATTGGAGCAATTGCCCTGGCCTTATTATCTGGGTTTAGCCGTTGCCAGCGACTTATCGATTTATCAGCAAAAACTGATTTTTCAGCGGGAAAAAGCCCTGTGTTTTCAGGCTTTTTTAAATAATAACTGGTTTGGTATGGTGGTTTTTGTGGGTTTTCTGGTGGCTTATTGGTTTTAATTATGGCCGTGGGCGTATTTTGCACATTACCATGGGTTGATTAATGTTAAATCCACTAAAAAATCAAAATCAGCTACATTACGGGTAGCAAGTGATGCTTGGTGTTGTATGGCAATAGAGGCAATTTGGGCATCTTCAACACTCATTGGCCGACCTTGCTTTTTTGCAAAGGCAATGATGCTTGCATAATGGCTGGCTGTGTTGCCATCGAATGGCAAACAGCGGTTGAAGAAGTTTGCAAAAATAAATTCGGCGGCTTTTGATAAGGTTTGTTTACGTTTGCCATCGTCTAAAATAGCAATGCCCGTTTCGATTTCGGCTTTAACGATAGCAGGAATAAATAAGTCATAGGTGTATTGCCCGTCTAACCATCCAATAACCGCTGGATTAGGTTTTTGGCGCATTAACTCGGAAATAATGTTGGTGTCGAGCAAGATCATTCGGCATGTTCTGAAAAGTCAGGTGAGGGACGGGGAAGTGAGCGTTCGGGCAGTTCCAATTCCACGCCCCCAGTGAGTTCTATGATTTGCTGATGCAAATAGCTACCTAATTTTGTTTGCCTTTCGGTGGGGAACAGCGCTTGTTTAAGAATATGGCATACTTCTTCATCAATGGAACAGTTATGTTTTATGGCGTTAATTTCTAATTGGCTTTTGATTAGGTCATCAATGTTGTGAACCGTGAGTGTGCTCATGGGAATCTCCAAAAGTTAAACATGCCGATTATCGTCCACAAGGTAAACTATGCGGGATGGATTACAAAAAGCAAAGGCATATAGCAATATTATGCCTTTTTCGTTGTTTGGCAACGGCGATGACTCCAAACTGCTTCTATTCCGATTAAAAGTCGTATGGCATCAATAACTGATAAAACATGGCCGTTACCATTAGGCTTTAAAATAGCCCGGTAATCCGCCCGTCATCATCAATATCAATACGTTCGGCGGCGGGTACTTTAGGCAGGCCGGGCATGGTCATCATGTCACCGGCGATGGCGACAATAAAGCCCGCGCCATTGGCCAGCCGGACATCGCTGATTTCTACGGTATGGCCGGATGGTGCGCCTTTGGCGCTGGGGTTGGTCGAGAAAGACATTTGGGTTTTAGCCATGCAGATCGGAAATTGGCCGTAATCGGCTTGCCATGCGCCCAATTGCGCCTTGACTTTGGCACTGGCGGTCACGGTGGCCGCACCGTATAACTTGGTGGCGATGGCTTCGATTTTTGCCCACAGGCTTAAGTTTTCATCATAGACAAAAGTAAAAGCGGGTTCGCGGTTATCAACGATAGCGACAATTTCCTGCGCCAAGCTTTCCGCACCCGCACCGCCTTGCGCCCAATGTTTGGATACAGTGCACTTTGCCCCTAGAGCAGCGCATTTGGCTTGCAACAAGGCGATTTCAGCGTCGGTGTCAAAGGTGAAGTGGTTGACGCAGACCACGCAAGGTAAGCCGTAATGGTGGGTGATGTTGTGGTAATGGCGTTCCAGATTGGCAAAGCCTTGCTCCAATGCCGCCAAGTTTTCTTGGTTGAGGGCTTCTTTAGCCACGCCACCGTGGAATTTTAACGCCCTGACCGTGGCGACCAGCACCACGGCGGAAGGCTTTAGGCCAGACATGCGGCATTTGATGTCAATAAACTTTTCGGCACCCAAATCAGCGCCAAAACCGGCTTCGGTGACGACATAATCGGCCAATTTCAATGCAGTTTTGGTGGCGGTGACGGTGTTGCAGCCGTGCGCGATATTGGCAAACGGGCCGCCGTGGATGATGGCGATATTGTTTTCCAAGGTTTGCACCAAGTTCGGTTTGATCGCATCTTTCAACAAGGCCGCCATCGCGCCTTGGGCATTGAGGTCACGCGCATACACAGGGGTGGTTTTGTCGGACTTATAGCCAATGACAATGCGCCCTAGGCGCTCTTTCAGATCGGCGCGGC
>JAQTNZ010000155.1 GCA_028713595.1 Methylovulum sp.
CTTTGGCGAAAAAACGGGGATAGACTTAAGCGGCGAAAAAGCGGGCCTATTGCCATCTAAACAATGGAAACAAGACCATAGGAACCGCGAATGGGCCTTAGGCGAAACCCTGATTACCGGTATCGGCCAAGGCTTCCTGCAAGTCACCCCGCTGCAATTGGCAAGGGCGACTGCGACCTTAGCCAATCGGGGCAACGTCGTCATGCCGTTTTTGGTCGATAAAATGGTCTCGCCCAGCGGTACCAGCACTCCGACCCGCTTACCACCCCAAGCCCTTGCCCTTAAATCCGCCAATATCAACAGCGTCATTGAAGGCATGGTCAATGTCGTGCACAGCGAGAGGGGCACAGCCAAAAGCATAGGCAGGAACAGCCCCTACCAAATCGCCGGCAAAACCGGCACGGCGCAGGTGTTCAACATCAAACAAAACGCCAAATATAACGAAAACAGCATCGACTTTAAATTGCGTGACCATGCCTTGTTCATCGCCTTCGCCCCCGTGGACAACCCACAAATCGCCATTGCCGTCATTGCCGAAAACGGCGGGCATGGCGGTTCCGTCGCCGCACCCATTGCCGCCCAAGTGATTAAACAGTATCTAAAAAACAAACCCCTTATCAACCCCGCCGACAACGAGACTAACACCCCTTAACCGCTCCAGAATCTTTTAAGGTGGCTTAAGTCCTAAAAAAGCACAGCCATTGCCCACTTGCTGTTGCCCTATGCCCACGACTTTCGCTCCAACCGTGTGATATGCCATATAACCTGCGGGATATGCCTTATGCCTAACATGATAAATGGCGAAAAAAGCCTGTGTTATCAGCCTTTTCATAGCACAAATAAACACATATATACAAATTTCATGCCAAAAACAGCGACATTTTGCCGCGTGACAACATGCCGCATTTGCAAGTGCTTTTGCAGGCCTTAAACTCTGCCCAACTGTTGTGATACGGCAGTTAAAACCCTTCCTCTCGATAATGCGGACAGGTACTTTGTCCGCATTTTTTTTTCTAACCGAGGTACCCGCAATGAATCGTAGCTATCTGGCAAAACTCGCAACCAAACCTCTCGATGTGCAAGAACTGAGCAAAAAAACCGCCATCCATGAAGCAGGCCATGCGGCGGCGATTTATTTTGGCAACAAGCAACAACGCCTGCCTCCGATCTGTTTTCAAATTGCCATTACCGGTTTCGGCCAACCCGGCAAATACACGCCCAAGGCCACACAATGGCTTGCTAGAGTCGATGGTGGTCGCCTGATCCATACCCTGCCCTCTTCCGTTGCCGAAGCGACCCGCGAGTTTTCGGACACACAAGCCCAGGCCTATCTTAAGGCTTTTGAAGCCGACATGGTCAATTTGCTGGTAGGGCCCTTGGCTGAGGCCAATTACATCGCTTTGCGCGATGATGAGATCATCAATTCGCGCTTAATCACCATCAACGCCTTACACCGCTATGGCGGCGCGGCGGATTTGCAACTGCTCGAAGATTATCTGGCTTGCTTAGGGCTTGATGCGGAAGCTTATAGGCAAAAGCTCGGCGAGCTGCTCACCGCCGCCTTCAATTTTATCAATCACCGTAACCATTGGCGGGCGATTATCGGCTTGGCCAACCATATTTTGGCAAAACCTAGGCATATCATCGACTGCGAAACCATTATGGCGGTGCTGAACGCACACGGTGGGCTACGCCAAAAAGCCGCGTGACCCGTTGATGGCCGCGTTAAAGGGGGAGCCACCCTTTTTGTGGGACATTGCCGCAATCTTGCAGTGTCCGCTCCCCTATATTAAACTGCCGTAATTTAAGCGGATGGGCAAAAAATTAGCCGCCCATTTATCGTGATACCCCCACCCCACGGATGCTTCGCCCAATCAAGGCCAACCTGAATCTGACAGTGAACTGTGGTGTTTGGCAAAAAGGCCGAAGCAACTTGCTGTTTTGCCTATTCGCCTTTAGGTTTGCCCCTCCCCCCCTTTGTAATACTGGATGGCTTACCATCCCTTACCCTCTAGCCACCTAATCGGACAGCTCGGCCTATACCCATCCTTTGGCCTGATTTTTTAGATTTTCTTCAAGAACTGGGCCGTTCGGCTTAGTTGAATAGATAAATATAAAAAGTACAATAATCTGAGCGTAAATTTGATAGAATATTAGCCGATAATCTTATTATAATTGTCCAAGTGTGCTTTTTCCCCTACCTATAAAGCATTAATTATCCGTTAGACATTGAAAATTGGGCATAATCTTTCTGGGCAACTATATTTTCAGCAACTTAGTTAAGGGTGTCGTGGAAAGGGAAATGTCTGTTGAAAAATTAACCATAAAATTACTAGGGTTTAGCGCACCTGAAATGGAGCGGTTCTCCGCCATTCTGGCATTGGCAGAATCACGGCTGCAACAAGCGTGGCAAATGACCACAGCGGAAGACGCCGATTTTTTTCTCTTGCCCAGTGAACAGTTAAAGGCATCCTTAGCTGCCGATATTTCAGCGGCACGTTGTTTGTTCTATACCGATGACCCAGCCATCGGCAACCTTATACTATCCGATTGCCATAAAATCCCTCGCATTAACTCGTTAATAAACGTGTTAAACCACAGGGGGGCGCAAAAAACTATCGAAATTACAGCCAATGCCGAGGCCATACCCGAACCAGCCAGCCCTAGTTCCGGCGAAAGCGCCCCCCCTGCCCCTATTGAAAGCCAACCAGCTCCATCCGCCAATGACCAGCCTGCTGACACGGCCAATTTTGCCCCCGATCACGGTTTGTTAAGCGCCTTGCTTGAACACCACGCCACCCCTATATTAATTAAGGCCAATACGGTCGTAATCTGTGTTGACCCTAGCCAAAAGCTTTATTATTGTCCGTTGTCATTAACGCAACTTATCCCTTATTTTGATCCGGGTATTGCCCCACAAGTCAAACCGATTAGCGTCCCTGAAATGCAGGAGCTGGTCGGCAAGGCAAAACTGCCGCCCCAGCCGCTTAACAACCTGATTTGGTACATAACCTTTAAGACCTCCCAAGGCCGTTTGTTGCAAGGCACTGCACCCGAAGACATTGTGCGCTTGTTGCATTGGCCGGACTTGACGATACCCGAATGCGGCCATTACGCCAAATTGGCGGCGTTTATGCACAGTAACACCATGAGGCTGGCGGATATTGCCAAAACCACCAGCTATCCGCCGGCATCAGTTTATGATTTTTACAATGCCTGCACGGTGGTTGGCATGACTGAAAAAGCCGACACCGTTCAAGTGCATGAGAAAGTCGCTGACCTAAAACAACAAACCGTATTAAGAAAAATCCGTGACCGCCTAAAGTTTTGAAGCAAGGAATGAAGTGATGCAGGATAGTAACCGGATCAAAATAGTGTTTACCGGCTGTGTTGGGGCGGGGAAATCCACGGCAATCACCACTATAAGTGAAAAAAGCGTCATTTCCACTGAGGTCAAACCATCAGAAGCCAGTGTCATCAAGCGTAAGCCTACCACAACGGTGGCGATGGATTATGGTGAGCTGACTTTGGAAGGCGGCGACAAGCTGCATCTGTATGGGACCCCTGGACAACGCCGCTTTGAATTTATGACCGATCTGCTTACTAAAGGGGCATTGGGCTTGATTGTCCTGATTGACAACACCCATGAAGACCCGTTGGATGAGCTGGATTATTATTTAAATTTGAACCATTCATTTTTGCTGCAACGGCCTGCGGTGATCGGCGTGACCCATTACGACCAAACCATACAGCCAAGCATTGATGACTATTATGACGCGTTGGCGGAACGGGGCGACCCGTGGCCGGTAGTCCGTGCCGATGCGCGGAGCTTGGCGGATGTCAAGCTATTATTGAATACCTTACTGGCCATACTTGAGTATGGTTAGCGGTATCCCTGTGCCATTGTTTTTGATGATGGTAACAATCTATTTTACTTTTAGGAAATATTGACAATGTCTAAGTTAGATGATCTTTTGCAAGGCGTGCTGTCTGATGTCGATGGTGCTTTAGGGTGTGCGGCGGTTGATTTGGAAACGGGGTTATTGCTGGGTTCGGCACATAATGTGCCTTATTTCACTTCTTCCTATCTGGATGCCGTCGCCGCAGCGGCGGTAGACATGATGCGTGGCAAAAACGTGCGGGCGATCGAATCGTTACTCAGCAGCCAACGTGGCAAAAAAGTTGAAAAGACGATCAGGGAGGTGCAGATGTCCACCGAAAACACCCTGCATTTTATGGCGATCATCCCCGATAAGCCGGATTCATTGGTCGTCCTGATCACCAGTAAAAAAACCAATTTGGGCATGGGCTGGGCCGCGGTGCGCAGAAATATGCCCTTGATTGCACAGCTTTGCCCTTAATTTACCGTTAAAACCCGATGTTCACGCTTTTTGCAGTCCGTCTAAGGTGGCTAGGTTTTCGCCGCCTTGTCGCTTTTATGGCGATTTTTATCAAGCCTTCAAAAACGTGGACATCTGGCAAAGCGATAGTGGCAGATAATCCGGCTTTGTCCGTCTCCCTAGCTTGCTTTGCCCTGTCATTTGACGTATACCCTTAACCTGTGTCGCCAGCCTTTTTAGGAACCATGCGGACTATTGACATTATCGGCTCGATTGACGGGCAACCCCATTATGACACCGCCTATTTGGACAGCCTTTTAAGCACTGATTTACAATCGTTAATAGGTGGCACGGCGTTCATGGGCCGTCCTGGCACCTTGCTTCATGTCAATCAAGAGGATGTACTCAAGATACGTTCCGATCTTGAGTTTTCTGGCGATGATGCCCGTGCTTGGCTACAGAAAACCTTGCAAAACGAACGCCGGATGGCCGTCCACCATCCTTATAAGACGTGGTTGCTTATCACTGATGCGAGGATGCACTCTATCGCCAGCGTTTGCCCACGCCTTAAGCCTTTGCATATTGAGCTAATGTCAGCGGCAGACCGGCAACGTAATCTGGCGTTGCTCACCGATGCTTTTAGGTTGTATCTGACCCTAGCCCGGCGCACAGGGGAAAAGCTGGATGAAGGCTTGTCAAACTTTGCCGTGTCCTCAGACGGGCAAGTCTATTATCTGGATGACGAATATTATGCCTGGGATGATTTTGTCGCCTTTTCGATCATGCTAGGTGTGCTTATCCGCCATTTCACTTGGCTTGATGATGCGTTCATTGATGATCTAGGCCAACATTTACGCCAATTATTACAGGACATTTTCCATGATGGTGAGTGTGTGCGTATCGTTTGTGCGCATTTGCAGCCGTTATTTATGCCAAATGCGCACAAAGAGCACTTGCTGAAACGCTTGGTCAGAGTATTGTTACAACCATCACCTGCCAGCTTGACGATGGAGGCGGCGGCCAACATGGCAAAACCTAAGCCGCCCGGACGTTTTTTCGCGTTATTGGCCGATATCCATGCCAATTATTCGGCGCTCAGTTGTGTGTTGGATTACCTTAAAGACGAGCAGATCGACGAAGGGATAGTTTTAGGCGATATAGTCGGTTATGGCCCGCAACCGAAAGAGTGCATCGAACGCTTGCAAGCGTCACCTTTTCAAGTCATAAAAGGCAATCACGACCATGGCATCGCCACCGGCAACACCTCTTTTTGCTTTTCCAAAGAGGCTGGGGCGGTGGCTAAGTGGACGATAGGCCAATTGTCAGCCCAGCATCTTGCTTGGCTGGATGCTTTGCCCTTGTATATAAGGCAAGAAAATTGGTATGCGGTGCATGGCGCACCGATGGATGAAAACTATTTTTATGCGTATGTTTACCTGATGACTTATCAGGATAATCTTGATTATATGCAGGCCCATGATATGGCGTTATGCTTTCATGGGCATTCGCATATTCCCGGCGTATTTGCCCGCAACCGGGGCCATGACGTTTACCTGACCAATCAAGCCGT
Source organism: Methylovulum sp. (assembly GCA_028713595.1). Lineage (GTDB taxonomy): Bacteria > Pseudomonadota > Gammaproteobacteria > Methylococcales > Methylomonadaceae > Methylovulum. The sequence continues at coordinate 5,911 of JAQTNZ010000155.1, forward strand.
CAAGTTATCCCCGTACCAACAGGCACTGGTTTGCCCAGGCTCCGTCGGGCAACCGCGCAATGGCTGCACGAAAACGCAATTTGCCATTTATGACCGCCAACAAAGGCAAGTGAACTTCATGCAATTGTCCTATGACAATGAAAGCGTCGCCACTAAAATGCGCGACCATCAGTTGCCCGAAACGCTCTCGCTACGGTTGCTAAAGGGGCTATAAGGGCTGACCGGCCAGTTCCCCATATAGCGCGAACCCTCTTTAACTGCCTAAGAGATTTGCGATTTTTTCTCTCGTGGCGAAAATCTGCGGGGCAAGTGCCGGGCTATCCTCTTCACTTTCACTTTGGATAACCGACACTAACAAGCAGCCGTCCGACAGCAAGCTAAGCAAAATTTGCCCTTGTCCGCCTTCAACGGTGATGTGCTTTATTGTGCTGCCCAGCAATTTTTCAACACTTTTGGAACCCACGGCAAATAGAGCCGCCCCCATAGCCCCCAAGATGTCTTCATCCAAGGTTTGTTGCCCCGAACAGGCAAGCACCAATCCATCTTTGGATAAGATAGCGATGCCTCCAATTCGGTTATCGGCACTACTTAAGGTAGAAAGTAAAGATTCCATCAGGTAATTCCTCCGGTTTGATGTTCGACAAATAAG
>JAQTNZ010000156.1:0-6030 GCA_028713595.1 Methylovulum sp.
CAGTAAAGTCATTGATTTTCGCAATGACGATGATTTGCAACAAATAGGCATAGGCGGGTATATCGATGTGCTGTTTTGTTTTTTCCCCGCCGATTATGACAATGTGTTTCTGACCTTGTCCGCGCGGGCGCTGGCCAAGGATTTGACGATCATCGCCATTGTTGACGACCCTGAATCGGCGGAAAAATTATTGGCGGCGGGAGCCAACAAAATCATTGACCCTTATGAAATTTGTGGCCGCAAGCTCCATGAAATATTAATCCGGCCTGACATTTCCAATATTTTGGATTATACGGTGTTTGGGCAAAATGACCTGAATATGGCGCAAATTGAAATACCGCAGGGTTCGTATTTGGAAAACACCAAAATCAGTGAGTTGGATGTCAGCGAGACATATAATTTGATCCTGATTGGTGTGGTTGACAAAGAGCTAGGCGATGAATTGCATTTTGCCTTGGGTGAAAAAGAACATAATTTGGATGCGGGGGATGTTTTGGTGGTCTTAGGGGTTAGCGCTGATATTGAGGCTTTTAAGGTGGCTATCAGCAAGCAATATCCGGCCTAAATACCATAGCCTTTTAGCCAAAGGCCGCCCAAAAGGTTTTTTTATGGTCAACACCCCGATTGTGCCAACGCAATTTGGCCGTTTTCAAGAAAAACCACGCTATCGGTCAAATAATGGATTTCAGCCAAGGCATGGCTGACATAGAGCATGGGCAAACGCAACTCATCACGGGTTTTTAGCAAAAATGGCAAGATTTGCTGTTTTAAACGCTCATCAAGGGCGGCCAGAGGTTCGTCCAGCAACAGCAAGCGGGGGCTGGTGAGCAAGGCGCGGCCTAAGCCGACACGCTGTTTTTCGCCACCTGACAACTTTTGTACGGACTGCCCTAATAAAGGGCCGATTTCCAATAACTCCACGACGGTATCGAGATGGATTTGCCGTTGGGCAGGTTTCAGCAAATGGTAGCCATACAACAGGTTATGGCGCACCGACAAGTGCGGGAATAGCCTCGCATCCTGAAACACCAAGCCAATCCGGCGGTGGTGGGCCGGTAAATTGATACGTTCGCTGGAGCTGAACAAAGGCGTGCCGTCAACGATGATATGCCCTTGTTGTGGGGTCAGCAATCCGGCAATCAGGTTCAGGACACTGGACTTACCGGCCCCCGATGGGCCGAACAACCCCGTGACCAAATGCTGGCTTTGAAATTGGGCGTGCAGATGGAAACGGCCTTGCGTCAAGTGTACGTCAATGTCCAACATGTCAACGCCCCACATTCCGATATAATTTACGGTTGAGCATTTCGCTGGCAATTAAGGCGAGCAGGGCCAGCAGCACTGACAAAATCACCAGCCTGGCGGCCGGGCCATCACCGCCCGGCACTTGCGTGGCGGTGTAAATGGCCAACGGCAGGGTGCGGGTTTCGCCTTCGATATTGCCGACAAAGGTGATGGTCGCGCCAAATTCGCCTAGGCTACGGCTAAACCCCAACACCGCCCCGACTAAGATGCCGGGGGCGGCGAGCGGCAAGGTGATGGTAAAAAACACCCGCAAAGGCGTGGCCCCTAATGTCCGTGCGGCGTTTTCCAAACCTCGGTCTATTGCGGTGACGGACAGGCGCACCGAACGGACAATGAGCGGCAAGGACATGACCATTGAAGCCAGCACCGCGCCTTTCCAATCAAACGCCAAACTGATGCCGAAGGTTTGGTACAAGCATCTGCCGATGAAGCCGTTGTGGCCGAAACACAATAGCAACAAATAGCCCGGCACAATCGGCGGCAATACCAAGGGCAGATGCACCAAGCCATCCACTAAAGCTTTACCGAAAAATTCATAACGCGCCAACCACCAACCCATCACGATTGCCAAAGGGCAACTGAGCAATGTACTCCAACCGGCGACTTTTAACGATAGCAACAATGCCGCCCATTCTTGCTCACTGAGTTCCAGCATAACCGTCCAGTGTCAGGGGTTCAGGCGGACAAAGCCATAATGGGCAAACACCTTGCCCGCTTCAGCTTGGGTCAAATAGTCAAGCAGCTCCCGCGCTTCTTGGCTTTGGCTGACCAAAGCCATCGGATAGACAATCGGGGCATGGCTATTTTCTGGAAAAGTGGCGACCGCCTCGACCTTATCGCTGATTAGGGCATCAGTGGCATAGACAATCCCCGCCGCACATTCGCCGCGTTCGACAAAGGCCAACGCGGCACGGACATCTTCGGTGCCTACGATACGGGCCTTAATGGCATCCCACATAGCCAAGTTTTGCAAGGCTTCCTTGGCATATTTGCCGGCGGGTACGGTGCTGGTTTCGCCTGTGCATAATTTGCCCTCAAAGGCTTGGGCCAAGGGTTCGCCCTTTGCCAGTTTCACCGTAAAAGCGTGGCCTTTAGGCGCAATCAGCACCAAGGCATTACCCAAGATTTCTTTGCGTGATGCACCGTCAATCTTGCCCTGTTCATATAAGGTGTCCATCCATTGCTTATCGGCGGAAATGAAAATATCCGCCGGCAAGCCGTTTTCAATTTGTTTGGCCAGCACGGACGAGGAGGCGAACGAGGTTTTTATCACCAGTCCATGCTGGTTTTGATAGTGTTTGATAATGTCGGTCAAGGCATTGGTTAAACTGGCGGCGGCCAGCACGGTCATATCGGCTTTAGCCGCTGTCATAAAACAGGCATAGGCCAATACTATCAGCAAGCAACGTAGCGGTTTAATGGTCATTGAAAATCTCCTAAAATCTAAAAATCAGATATACTCATACGAATATCTTTGTTACAACGCTATTACGATTGGTATACTGCGCCAGGGTTATTCCATTGTCAAGTTATCGCAACTTGCGGTAAGCGTGACAGATTCTAAATTTTTTCTTACTAAGTGGAGACTAGAATGCTTAACAAGCAGACATTATGGCTGGCTATCGGTACGGTTACGGCCACCGGATTTTCAAATACCGCCTCGGCGATGAGCGTGGAAGAGCGCATGGCGGCTATGGAGCGGAAAATGGCGGCCATGGAAACTCAGCTCAAGTACACAGAAGCTGAAAACCAGCAATTAAAGGCCTATTTGGCGCAGCAGCATAAACCCGCCCAGGCCGTTGATGTCAAGCCGCTTGAAGATAAATTGTCGGTCATCAGCCAACGTCTGGACACCGACAAAAAAGCCGCCGATGAGCTGGCGAAAAAAGCCCCTAAAATCGAAGTGTCCAATAAAGGAGTGGCGTTCAAGTCCGCTGATGAGCAGTATAAATTGAACCTGCGCGGTTATGTCCAAGCGGACAGCAATTTTTATGTCGATGATGCAGTGGTCACTCCCGCTGAGATGGACAAGTTCACTATCCGTAGGGCGCGGTTAACATTTGACGGCACATTGTTTAAAAATGTCGATTTTAGAATCTCGCCTGATTTTGGTGGCGGGCAAGTGCGTCTGTTTGATGCGTTCATAGATTTGCATTATTTCACTGGGGCCAGCCTGATGGTGGGCAAGTTCCGTCAGCCGGTAAGCCTGGAGCGGATGCAAACCGCGACCAATTTGACCTTTGTCGAACGTGCCTACCCAGCGCAGTTGGCCCCTAACCGTGATGTCGGTGTCATGCTGCACGGTGTGTTCGCCTATCCTGGTTATAAAGCCCAGTACACACCGCAACCGGTCTTTAAGGAATTTTTCGGTTACGAAGTCGGCGTGTTTAACGGTGTCCGCGACAACCAGGCGGTGCAAAATTCCGACACCGAAAAAGACAACAACAAAGAAATCGCCGCCCGCTTGTTCTCGCATCCGTTTTCACACAGCGGCACCGCCTTGGAAGGTTTAGGTATCGGTGTTGCGGGCACGTGGGGGCAACCGCAAGGTAATGCCTTAAACAGCTTGGTCAGTGCCGGGCAGCAAACGATATTGGCTTATAGCAATACCGCCACCTCCTCTGGCGAACAATACCGCATTTATCCGCAAATGTATTGGTATTGGAAATCCTTTGGCATGATGGGGGAATATTTGCTATCATCACAAAACCTATACAGCGTGGGGTTTAATAAACATGCCGTCCAAAACAATGAAGCTTGGCATATTAATATGTCTTATATGTTGACGGGCGAAAACAACAGCTTTTTTGCCATTAAACCCAACAACCGTTTTGATCCAAGTGCCGGTACTTGGGGGGCGTTCCAAGTGGCGGCGCGTTGGTCAGAGCTGAATATTGACGCGGTGACGTTCCAAAATATCGGTACCCAAGCTAACCCTTATTCGTTCGCTAGCCTAAGCAATTCGGTCAAAAATGCCCAATCGTGGGCTTTGGGTGTCAACTGGTTTTTAAACGACAATCTCAAGCTGATGACCGATTATGAAGAAACCCTGTTTGTTGGCGGTGCGGCGGGCAAGGCTGACCGCACCACCGAACAGGCGGTGTTCTCACGGTTTCAGGTTGCCTTCTAATGCCTTTATCCCTTGGAGTTAGCGCTTTGTCCGATGAACCTGACCGCCCCATGCCCGATGTAGCCGCAAACATGGTGGCCGCGCCGCCATGTTAGTGGGCGGGCATATCCATTTGCTGGGCAATTTGGGTGAGCGGCTATTCGGTTTGCTCACCGCCATTGAGCAAACCGGCTCTATCAACCAAGCCGCCCGTGCCGTCAACCTAACTTACAAAGGCGCATGGGAAATGATCGAACGCGCCAACAACCTGTCACCGAATATTTTGGTGGCAACGGCGGTCGGGGGTAAACAGGGTGGTGGCACCCGGCTGACATTGGCAGGCAAAGCTTTTTTGGCGTTGTTCCAACAACTGCAAACCGAACACGACCTCTTTTTACACCAGCTCAACCAACGTTTGCATTCCCACCAAGACATTATTTTTTTACTCAAGAGGTTAATTATGAAAGCCAGTGCACGCAATCAATTTTTCGGAAAAATCACCGATGTGGCTATCGGTGCGGTCAATGCCACCGTGGTCTTAAGCCTAAAAGGCGGGGACACCATCGTCGCTTCCGTCACTAAGGAATCGGTCGATGCTTTAGGCATTAAAAATGGCGTTGATGCCATCGCCTTGATTAAGGTGTCACAAGTGACGCTGGTCACGGATTTTGGCGGTTATCGCCTGTCTGCACGCAACCAGCTCAAAGGCACGGTCACCCGCATCCAAAAAGGTTCAGTGAACACGGAAGTGGTGATAGCCTTACAAGGTGGCAATGCCATTGCCTCAACCATCACTAACGAAAGCGTTGATACCTTAGCTCTGACCGAGGGTAGCGAAGCGACGGCTGTGTTTAAGGCGGGTGCCGTATTGTTAGGTGTTGCCTCTTAAAAAGGCTTTGGGCCGATATTTCATGCGCATATCAGCTACCAGCCATGATCATTCATAAAATTGGCGGCATAGCATCGATAAGTGAAATTGTCGATGCTATGCCGTTTGCCTACCTCCACAGCGGCTTTTGATTATTAAAACTCGATTGACCTCCATCAATCCCGTTTGCTGGCATAAACCCGCAAACGCACATAATCCGCCGTCCAGCCGTTATCCTCGCTATATAACAGAGGCCGCAAGCGCTCGCCGACTTCTTGTAAGAACACTGTTTTTTGCGTGGATGGCAAATGCCGGACAATGCCCTCGGCGAATATTTCCAACCATTTGCTGATGCCGCTGGTTAAGGGTGTGGGTCTTGGGGTAAGCCGAATATAGTTGACCTTAAACCCTGCCTGCTCCAACAGCTGTTGGTAAGTATCAGGTTCCGGGAAATACCACGGATTGACAAATTCGCCCCAGCTGGGGTGTTGGCTAAAAACATAAGCCATAGCCTCGACTAAAGCAGCGATGTTGCCCGCCCCGCCGAATTCGGCGACAAAACGTCCGCCCGGTTTTAAGGTGGCATAGACACCTTGCAACACCTGTTCCGGTTGCGTCATCCAATGCAAGGCGGCATTGCTGAACACGGCGGCAAATTCCTCGTGATAATCCAACGCACAGCCATCCTTTATGTACGCCGCCAATCCGCGTGCGCGGGCAGTGGCAACCATGTCGGGGCTGGCATCTA
>JAQTNZ010000156.1:6040-6497 GCA_028713595.1 Methylovulum sp.
TGGCAACCGTATGCTTGCAATTTGGCGGTCAACGCCCCGTCACCGCAACCCAAATCCAGCACCCGTTCATCGGCTTGTGGGTTTAATAAGGTGATTAAATCGTTAGCCAAGGCCGGTACAAAGGCTGCGTGGGCAGTATATTCATCGGCATTCCATTGAAGTTGGGTCATGTTTGTTCTCCTTAAGTAAAGCTATTTAAGACGGCATTTAACGAAGCGCTGACAATATCGCTATGGCAAGCCATACCGATGCGGGCCACGCCCCCGCAATGCAGGCGGATATAGCACACGGCTTGGGCATCACTGCCTTGGGACAGCGCATGTTCGTGGTAGTCGGTGATATTTATCGTCCAAGCAAACTGTTTCTCCAACGCATCAACAAACGCCGCCAACACACCATTGCCTTGGCCAGTAATGCTGATTTCCCCTTCTTTGCCCAGCAACTGGGCAGTCACTTG
>JAQTNZ010000157.1 GCA_028713595.1 Methylovulum sp.
TCGCCGATGCCAATGCCACCCCGCCTTTAGGGATAGGCGGCATGGATATGATGGACAAAGGCATAGACAGGCATGGCAAAATCATCTGGGGCGCGATTGGTTTCGGTGCCTTAAAACTGGCCTTGCACCGCGCTTGCATCGCCCAATTGTTTACCGACAACAAACAGGTTCTGGATGCCGAAAATATCTTTGCCTTAGCCAAAGACATGGCCTAAAACCGCTGATGCCCTTGACAGCGCACTTAAGGCGACATGCCTTAGCCATCTTTCAGGCGGGGGTTGTCGCCGCCGACCCGTATCAAGCCGTCAAACATTGTTTGCACGGTGACGGCCAGTGGCTGGACATTCGCCTGAATGACGGCAACACGCGCACCCGCCGCTGGACAAAAATCCATCTTATCGCCTTTGGCAAAGCTGCCTGTGCGATGGCAACCGCCGCCCGCGACCGCATTCCGCCGTACCTGCTGGCAAACAACGCCATCGCCGTGACCAATTATGAAAATGTCACCGATGTGGACGCAATTAAGGTCATCGGGGCCGGCCACCCCTTGCCGGATGCCGAAGGCCTAATGGCCGCGCACCGTATCGCCAAAATCGCCACCACGACCCAAGCCGGTGAACTGGTATTGGTGCTGGTCAGCGGCGGCGGTTCGGCATTAATCCCCTACCCTGTCCCCAGCATCACGCTGGCGGAAAAAATCGCCACCACCGACATATTGCTGGCTTCTGGTGCGGCCATTAACGAGATTAACTGTGTCCGCAAGCATTTGTCGCAATTAAAAGGCGGGGGCTTGGCCAAACTGGCTTACCCCGCCGATGTCCATGCCCTGGTCTTGTCCGATGTGTTAGGCGATGACCTTAGCGCGATTGCCAGCGGCCCGACCGTACCCGACCACACCACTTATGGCGATGCGGTCAACCTATTAAAACACCGACACGTCTGGGACAAAATCCCCACCGCCGTGCAACAGCATCTGCACCAAGGCCAGCTTGGCGACATACCGGAAACCCCCAAGGCTAACGACCCCATTTTTAGCCATGCCAGCCAAACCCTCATCGGCAGCAATGCCATTAGTGTCAGCGCGATGCTCAACGCCGCCCAACAATTGGGCTACCACACCCAGCTTTACAACGGGCATTTATGCGGTGAAGCGCGGACGGTGGCCGAACAATGGGTTGCCTACGCCAAAAATATCCAGCAACCCTTAGCCTTAGTGGCCGGCGGTGAAACCACCGTCACCTTACAAGGCAGCGGACGCGGTGGGCGCAACCAAGAAATGGCCTTAGCCTTCGCCCTCGCCGCCGAGCAACAAGGACTAAGCGGACACTGGGTGTTTTTAAGCGGCGGCACGGACGGGCGCGACGGCCCCACCGATGCGGCGGGCGGACTGGTTGACGCAGGGACAATAAGCCGTATGCTAGGTCGAGCTGTCGCCACCACCAAGCTGGCTAACAACGATTCCTATCACGCCTTGCAACACTCAGGCGATTTGCTGGTAACGGGTGCCACCGGCACCAATGTCGCCGACCTGCAAGTGCTGCTACTGATACCAGACGCACCTTATACACACCAATAAACCCACCATCAGGAGACACCATGTTTAACAAATCCATGACCATTCAAGGCTTTGACGATGAATTGTTTAACGCAATGGAAGAAGAGCGCCATCGTCAGGAAGACCACATCGAACTGATCGCCTCGGAAAACTACGCCAGCCCGCGGGTGATGGAAGCCTTAGGCTCGCAATTGACCAACAAATACGCCGAAGGCTACCCTGGCAAACGCTATTACGGTGGCTGTGAATTTGTCGATAAAGCCGAACAGCTCGCCATTGACCGCGCCAAGGCTTTGTTTGGCGCCGATTACGCCAACGTCCAAGCCCATTCCGGCTCACAAGCCAATATGGCGGTGTTCATGGCGATAATGCAACCAGGCGATACTATCCTAGGCTTAAGCTTGGCCAGTGGCGGGCATTTGACCCACGGCGCCAAACCCAATTTTTCCGGCAAACTCTACAACGCCGTGCAATACGGCCTGGATGCCGCCACCGGCGAAATTGATTACGCCCAAGTTGAAGCCTTGGCATTGGAGCATAAGCCCAAAGTCTTGATCGCAGGTTTTTCCGCCTATTCCAGAATCTGGGACTGGCAACGCTTCCGTGATATTGCCGATAAAGTTGGCGCCTACTTTGTGGTCGATATGGCGCATGTCGCCGGTTTAGTCGCCGCTGGCCTATACCCCAACCCCGTGCCCGTGGCCGATGTCGTCACCAGCACCACGCACAAATCCCTGCGCGGCCCGCGCGGTGGCCTGATCTTGTGCCGCAGCAACCCCGATCTGGAGAAAAAAATCGACTCGAACATTTTCCCCGGCATCCAAGGCGGCCCCTCCATGCACGTCATCGCCGCCAAAGCCGTGGCGTTTAAAGAAGCGATGGAGCCGGCATTTAAGGTCTACCAACAACAAGTCATCAAAAACGCCCAAGCGATGGCGGCGGTATTCATGGCCCGTGGTTTTGATGTCGTCTCCGGCGGCACCGACAACCACCTGATGCTGGTGTCCTTGGTCGCCAAAGGCATCACCGGCAAAGCCGCCGATGCCGCCCTAGGCCGCGCCCATATCACCGTCAACAAAAACGCCGTACCCAATGACCCACAATCACCGTTCGTCACCAGCGGCATCCGTGTCGGCACCCCCGCCCCTACCACTCGTGGCTTTAAAGAAGCCGAAGTGACCGAAATCGCCACTATGATGTGTGATGTGATGGACAATCTGGACGATGAAACCGTCATCGCCGCCGTGCGCGAGCGGGTCGGCAACCTGTGCGCTAGGTTTCCGGTTTATAGCTAAGGCTTACCTATTCAGCGGCGGGGTTATGTAAATTCCCTGAAACAAACTTCGGCACATCATGGCGTGGCTTTAGCCCACCTGAAGCTGCCGAAGCCGCTGAAATATTAGGCGTTTATCCAAACCAAAAATAAGCGCCACCGTATCCCGCTTCTAAAATAAATTGCCGCCCTTTAGCCACTCGCTGTACTATGCCCGCTTCCCGTCACCACAGGCCGAGTGATTATGAAAACAGATAGCGACACCATTAAAAAACGCTATGACCGCATAGCCCCTTATTTTGAAATGCTGGAAGCGGTTGCCGAAGGCTTGTTTTTAAAAAAATGGCGCAAACGGCTGTGGGCGCAGGTGGATGGCTATCATATCCTCGAAGTTGGCGTGGGCACCGGCAAAAATTTTGCCCATTATCCAGGCTATGCCCGTATCACCGCGATTGATTTTAGTCCGGGTATGCTTAAACAGGCACAGCAACAGCGTGAGCGCAAACAAGTCACGGTTGATCTGGAATTGATGGACGTGCAAGCACTTTATTTTGCCGACAACAGTTTCGATACCGTGGTCGCCACTTTTGTGTTCTGTTCCGCCCCTATGCCCTTAAAGGGGCTAAAAGAGTTATACCGTGTCTGCAAACCAGGCGGCCAAGTGTTGCTGTTAGAGCATGTGCTAAGCTCCAAACCTGCTATGGCATGGTTGATGAACCGCTTAAACCCGTTGGTGGTGCGCTTGTTTGGCGCCAATATTAACCGTACCACCGTCAAGTATGTCAAGGCGTGCCCCTTCGTGTCGGTACGCGTGGATGAGCAAAGCAGTGATATGCTCAAGTTGATTGAGGCGAGGAAATAGCTTTTAGCTAATCTAAGAGACAAACGCTCCCATAACGATGCAGGTTGCCCTTTTCATACGGGGGTCTAACTATAAACGGTCAAGTTTTCGGTTTTTATTGAGAGGAGCGCGGGCACATCCTGCCCGCTGGTTGCGGTCAAGAGACCCAAGCTCCAAAAAACAAAAACTTGACCGTTTAGAGTATAGGAAAAGCGGGGGATTTGAACGATATTAGTCTATGCTTAAACTCAGCCACCAAGCGGTCAGTCACAGGCCATTGCCATGCCAACCGCTTGGTTATCCTCATAAATTTAACTTCTTAGTTATTCTTTAGTCCATTTAGCGGCCAATTGTCCTGAGAACTGACCAAAATAAGTGCCGACCACGATAGAAATCGAGATGACCAGCAAGGGATTGTTCAGGGAAATGGTCAGCAACACGTCTTGGTTCAATTTGTCAGGGGTTTGCAGCAAATACGCGAAAGTTGACGAGTAACCCAAAACGCTGGCAGGGATGGCGGCCAGGCGTGGGCAACTGGCGGCAAGGCACATCACGATAACGGCAATGGCTACCGTGATCGCCGCCATAGCAGGGAAACCGAGCAGAGTGTCAGGAGCGATTTCAGTCAATAACAAGGCGGTGATCCAGGCCATGAAAACACCGAAAATGCCACAGACAATAGTGTTCATCAGGGCTTCTTGGTTGGCACCCAACAAAAAGTAAGCCGCCCAAGCGATGGTCGCCGCCCAGATGAAGAACACGCCGCTGGCAGGCCCTACCGCTAAAAAGGTCGCCACGCCAGCCAGTACGCCAATACTTACAGAAAGTGCGGTCAGTTTGTTCATTAATAATCTCCAATTAAAACCTCAGTGAGTGGATGTGACCGGATTAGCCAGTGAGGCAGCTTGTCTGACCCGGTGTTCGGATAGGGATGGATAAAAATCCGAACTTTTCTGATGTTAGCAGAGATTAAAGCTAAGGGAAAAGCTAAATATTGCGGTATGGCTTGAATTACTGTGGACTAATCCTCATTTCTGTCAATTCACGGGGCTTTTTAGCGGGATGGGCGTGACTTTTTTCGCACTTTTATGGTTATACCCTGTAAAATGGCTGGACATATTTGATAGAAGTCCAGGTTGAGTAACTTTTAGGATAAAAAAACATGTTTAGAGGAACAACCATACTTTCTGTGCGCCGGGGCGGTAAAGTGGTGATGGGTGGCGACGGGCAGGTGACTTTAGGGAACACGGTCATGAAGGGCAATGCCCGGAAAGTGCGCCGTTTGTATCACGATAAGGTGATCGCCGGTTTTGCCGGTGCGACCGCCGATGCCTTTACCTTGTTTGAGCATTTTGAGGGCAAGCTGGAAAAACATCGGGGCAATTTGACCCGCGCCGCCGTAGAAATGGCTAAGGATTGGCGCACTGATAGGGCTTTGCGTAAGTTGGAAGCGTTGCTGGTGATTGCCGATGCCAAAACCTCGTTGATTATTTCGGGTACGGGCGATGTGATTGAGCCGGAGCATGATTTGATGGCGATAGGTTCAGGTGGGGCGTTCGCCCAAGCCGCCGCGCGGGCGTTGCTGGAAAACACCGAGCTGAGTGCGCGGGATATTGTGGAGCGGTCGTTAAATATTGCCGCTGATATTTGTATTTACACTAACCACAATCTCCGTATCGAAGAGCTTGACGCAGAACCTAACGAGTAAGACGAGCAAACCCATGACACAAATGACACCCAAAGAAATTGTTAGCGAATTGGACAAACACATTATCGGTCAGGCCAGCGCCAAGCGGTCGGTGGCGATTGCGTTGCGCAACCGTTGGCGGCGGCAAAATGTCGATCCGGCCTTGCGCAACGAGATCACCCCCAAAAATATTCTGATGATAGGCCCTACTGGGGTCGGCAAGACTGAAATCGCCCGCCGTCTGGCGCGTTTGGCGAACGCCCCGTTTATCAAAATTGAAGCCACCAAATTTACCGAAGTCGGTTATGTAGGCCGTGATGTCGAATCAATTATCCGTGACTTGGTGGATTCGGCGATTAAAATGACGCGTACCAACGAAATGGAGAGGATGCAGACACAAGCCGCCGACTCGGCGGAAGAGCGCCTGCTGGATATTTTATTGCCGTTGCCGTTGTCACCGACCGGCAGCTTGTCAATGTCAGAAGAAGCCACCCGGCTGAAAATGCGCAATAAATTACGCGCCGGTGATTTGGACGAGCGCGAAATTGAAATTGATGTCCATGTCGCGCCCATGGGCGTGGAAATTATGGCGCCGCCGGGCATGGAAGAAATGACCAGCCAATTGCAAGGTATGTTCCAAAACATGAGTTCCGAACGCACCAAGCCACGCAAGATGAAAGTCAGCAAGGCCCTGAAGGTGTTGCAGGAAGAGGAAGCCGCCAAACTGGTCAATGATGAGGACATCAAATTACGCGCCGTGGAAGCGGTTGAGCAGCATGGCATAGTCTTTTTGGATGAAATCGACAAAATCTGTAAACGCGGCGAACATGGCGGCGGTAGCGGTGAAGTGTCGCGTGAAGGTGTGCAGCGTGATTTGTTGCCCATCGTCGAAGGCAGCACCGTCAGCACCAAATATGGCATGGTTAAAACCGACCATATCCTGTTTATTGCCTCAGGGGCGTTCCATGTCGCCAAGCCATCGGACTTGATCCCCGAACTGCAAGGCCGTTTTCCGATCCGTGTCGAATTAAGCCCATTGTCAGCCGAAGATTTTGTGCGTATCCTGACTGAACCTAACGCTTCGTTGACCGAGCAATACAGTGCCTTGTTGGCGACCGAAGGCGTTTCCCTATCGT
>JAQTNZ010000158.1 GCA_028713595.1 Methylovulum sp.
GCGGTAACTGGGCATCGATTATAAATTTCATGCCGCCAAGGTTTCGATACGTTTGATTTGCATCAAGCGAACTGCAAAACTCAGTGCGGCAAAAATATCTTCTTGTTCAATATCTTCATAATCTTCAAGAATATCCACAATAGTCATGCCTGAACTTAGCCATTCCAAAATAGTTTCAACGGGATAACGTAGACCTCGAATACAAGGTTTACCGTGACAAATTTCAGGGTCTATGGTGATGCGTTCAAATAGTGCTGTGTTCATGGATACCCTGTGCCGTATCGGCTTTAGCCATTTGAAAAATTTCTAAACCCTTTGCAAAACCAAGCGGGGTGCAAGTGCTAATAATCATCCCCGCATTATTTATCAAGCCCCGGTTACCGTACCCCTTTTTAATAAAGCCGCCAATGGTGGTACGGCACGGTAGCTGTTGCTAAAGAGGGTTTTTAGGCTTCAACCCCAAAATCCTGCGGGAAATGGTTTAACGCACTTAGCACAGGGTAGGGGGTCATGCCGCCTAAGGCGCATAACGAGCCATTCAGCAAGGTATCGCATAATGAACGCAATAAAGGCACGTTTTTAGCCAAATCCTTGCCTTGGATGATCTCATCCATCAACTCCATGCCACGGGTCGAGCCGATTCGGCACGGTGTGCATTTGCCGCAGGATTCAATGGCGCAAAATTCCATGCTGTAACGGGCCAGTTCCGCCATGTCGGCGGTGTCGTCAAACGCCACCACGCCGCCGTGGCCGACCACCGCCCATATAGCGGCGAAGGATTCATAATCTAAAGGGGTGTCAAATTGCGATTCGGGCAGGTAAGCGCCTAAGGGGCCGCCGACTTGCACCGCTTTAATAGGCCGTCCGCTGGCCGAGCCGCCGCCGAAATCATAGAGCAATTCGCGCAAGGTCAAGCCGAAGGCCAATTCGACCAAACCACCGTGTTTGAGGTTGCCTGCCAATTGGATCGGTAAAGTGCCGCGTGAGCGTCCCATGCCAAAGTCGCGGTAATAGTCGCCGCCTTTGTCGAGGATAATCGGCACCGAAGCCAAAGAAATGACGTTATTGACGACGGTAGGCTGGCCGAACAGGCCTTTGATGGCGGGCAGGGGGGGTTTAAAGCGCACTAAGCCGCGTTTGCCTTCCAAGCTTTCCATTAATGAGGTTTCTTCACCGCAGACATAAGCGCCCGCGCCTAAGCGCACTTCCAGATGGAAGGCTTTGCCGCTGTTTAGGATATTGTCACCCAAGTAACCGGCCTGATAAGCGCTGTCAATGGCGGCGGTCAAGGCTTTATGGGCATGGGGGTATTCAACGCGCAGATAGATATAGCCTTGGGTGGCGCCAACCGCCAAACCGGCGATGGTCATGCCTTCAATCAGCACGAACGGGTCGCCTTCCATAACCATCCGGTCGGAGAAGGTGCCGGAGTCGCCTTCATCGGCGTTGCAAATAATGTATTTTTGTGCGGATGCGGTGTTCAGCACCGTGTTCCATTTGATGCCGGTAGGGAACGCCGCCCCACCGCGCCCACGCAGGCCGGAGTCGGTGACGGCCTTGACGATATCGGCTTGCGCCATGGCTAAGGCATTGTTCAAGCCGCGATAGCCGTCATTGGCAAGATAATCGTCTAGGCTGATAGGGTCGGTTTTGCCGATACGCGCAAAGGTCAGGCGCTGTTGTTTTTTCAGGTAGGGCAGTTCTTCGGTCAAGCCTAAGGCTAAAGCATGATCGCCGCCATTAAGGAAATCGGCCTCGAACAGGCTGGCGACATCTTGGGCTTGCACAGGGCCATAGGCGATGCGGCCTTGTCCGGTGGCGACCTCAATTAGCGGTTCTAGCCAAAACAGGCCGCGCGAGCCGTTGCGTACCAATTGGATGGCAATGCCACGTTGTTCGGCTTCGCGCAGGATGGCGTTGGCGACACGGTCGGCACCTAGGGAGATGGCGCTGGAGTCACAAGGGACGTAAAGGGTCTTCATCATGCCGCAGCCTCCGTGTTGGCGATAAGTTCATCAAACAGTTCAGGGGATACCCGTCCATAAATGTCCGTGCCGATTTGTAGGGCAGGGGAGCAGGCGCAGTTGCCTAGGCAGTAAACGGGTTCTAAAGAAAATTCGCCGTCGGCAGTGGTTTCATGGAAATCAATGCCCAGCTTGGCTTTGACGTGCGCTTCTAGGTGTTTTGCGCCCATAGCTTGGCAGGATTCGGCGCGGCAGACCTGGATAGTTTGTTTGCCCGGCGGTGTTTCACGGAAATAGTGGTAAAAGCTGATGACACCGTGGACTTCGGCGCGCGACAAGTTGAGGGCCTTGGCTATAACGGGGACGCTATCGGTGGGGATATAACCCAGCGCATCCTGCACGCCGTGCAGGATCGGTAACAGTGCGCCGGGTTTGTCTTTAAGGGCAGCGGTGACTGCCTGCACTGTTGCTAGCATAGTGCTTGTGTCTGTCATAATTCTCTCACGGTAGTGAATCCCTGCTTAAAAACAACGGCCTATCCTGGGCGTTGTGGATTAAAAAAGTGATGTGAAAAACAGCAATGTAACGATATTGTACTCCCTAGCATAGCACAAGAACTTTTATGTGTAAAAACCACAAAACCAACGGTGCCGATTACGCTTAAGCGTTGCTGAGGCAGTGCTTTCCTTCTATAAAATAGAAGAAAAACAGCTGGGATAGTTCATTTTTTTATGCCGTCAGTTTGCCAAGGATTATGGGCTAAACTAGCTGTCATCAACCTGATTGGCGAGGCTGGCGAGTTTTTCGGTCAGTTCGGCCAATTCGGCAGAGGTTTCGGTGCGGACGGTGGCATGGGCGACTTTACGGCCTGTACGCGGTTCTTTGCCGTACAGATGTAGATGCACTCCAGGAAGAGCCAGAATATCGGCATTGTCTGGAAGGCCGCCGATAAAGTTGACCATCGCCGCTTTGTCCACGGCGGCGGTCGAGCCTAAGGGTAGGCCTAAAATCGCCCGCAGGTGGTTTTCAAATTGGCTGGTTTGCGCCCCTTCAATTGTCCAATGTCCGGAATTATGGACACGCGGGGCGAATTCGTTGGCGATTAGCGTCCCCTCAACTTCAAACAGTTCCAAGGCCAAAACCCCGACATAATCCAAGGCGGTCAGCA
Organism: Methylovulum sp.; assembly: GCA_028713595.1. GTDB lineage: Bacteria > Pseudomonadota > Gammaproteobacteria > Methylococcales > Methylomonadaceae > Methylovulum. Next base: position 3,133 of record JAQTNZ010000158.1, read on the forward strand.
AGCGGGTGATGTAGGTTTGTGCCTGTTCTTGCAGGGCATCGTCGGTGGTGCATTCGGACACCCGTAAGATGCCGCCCCGATGCAAGTTTTCGGACAGCGGATAGTAGACGATGTCACCTACGGTGTTGCGGGCGGCAATGATGGATACTTCACGGGTGAATGGCACAAACGCTTCGACAATGGCGGCCACACCCGCCAGTTTTTGCCAAGCGCTGTCCAAGTCGGCAGCCGATTGCAACACCGATTGGCCTTTGCCGTCATAGCCTTGGGTGCGGCTTTTTAATACCGCCGGATAACCGATGTCGGCCATCACCGCGTGCAAACCGGCCAAGCTATCCACTGGCGCATAAGTGGGGGTGGCGATGCCGATGCTATTAAAAAAGTTTTTCTCGATAAGGCGGTCTTGGGCGATCGCTAAGGCTTTGGGTGAGGGGTGCACTTGTGTGTGCGTGGATAAAAAATCGGCGACGTTGGCAGGCACGTTTTCAAATTCATACGTGACTACGTCCGCCCGTTCGGCCAGTTGCGCGAGCAGGGCCAGGTCGTGGTAATCGCCCTGTAGATGCTCGCCTAAGCGGTTGGCGCATGCATCCGCCGCTGGATCTAAAAAAATAAATTCCAGCCCCAACGGATAACCCGCTAAAGCGATCATTCGGGCGAGCTGTCCTGCCCCCAATATCCCCACTTTCATAAAACGTCAAACCTCTCTTGGATCAGCATGGGCCAACACGGTTTCGGTTTGCTCATGACGAAAACTGACTAATGCGTCCCGGTATTGGGCGTGTTTGTTGCTGATGATGGCCGCCGCCAACAAGGCGGCGTTAACGGCACCGGCTTTGCCGATGGCTAAGGTGCCGACCGGAATGCCCGCTGGCATTTGCACAATCGACAATAACGAATCCATGCCGTTTAGGGTTTTCGACTGCACGGGCACGCCCAACACGGGGATGACGGTTTTGGCGGCGGTCATGCCAGGCAAGTGCGCGGCCCCGCCCGCACCGGCGATAATGACTTCCAATCCCCTGGCGGCGGCGGTTTCGGCGTAAGAAAAAAGCTTGTCAGGGGTCCGGTGGGCTGAGACGACTTCGACTTCATAAGGGATACCCAGTTTGATTAGGGTCTCCTCGGCAAAGCACATCGTTTCCCAATCGGAAGTCGAACCCATGATAATGCCCACCAATGCGGTCATGATGACTCCTTGTTATTCATTTTTTAAGTGTAAGCGATGTCTGGACAAAATTTAAAGTCGGTTAGTATCGCATAAATAATGGCTAAATGTTGCCAAAGTTATTAGGCAGATGCCTATTAAGGCAAAATTAGTTTGCCATTATTAAAAATACATGTATACTATTCGGCTCAACAATGGAGCGGTAGTTCAGTTGGTTAGAATACCGGCCTGTCACGCCGGTGGTCGCGGGTTCGAGCCCCGTCCGCTTCGCCATTGGGTTTGGGTCAGCGCACTGTTTAAGATAACAGCGCTTGCCGTAGACCCGCACTTGCGATTCCCCTTACGCTATTACCTTTTTGCGGTTACGCAGCTATGGCAAGACGCAACCAAGATACCCCGGAAACCATTAAGGCCCTGATTTTGTCGGCAGCCGAAGCCATTGTTATGGAACAAGGCGGCGGTGCATTGACGGTGCGCAAGATTGCCGCCCGCATCGGTTACACGGTGGGCAGTATCTATATGGTGTTCGACAATATGGCGGCGGTCATCAGCCATATCAATGCCCAAACCCTAGCAAACCTTCGCGCCCATTTGCAACAAGCCCCCGAACACGATGTCCAGGCCTTAAGCCGTGCTTATTTAAGCTATGTGCATGACAATTATCAGCGTTGGCGGTTATGGTCAGAAAGCCAGATCAGCGAAAATAACGCTGCTAGCGCCGTTTATCGGGTACAAGAAAATGCGCTGGTCGAGGCCATTGCCTCACGTTTGCCCGATACCGAGCTTTTCCAAACCGACACTCCTGAGCAAAAAACGCGCTGGGCGAAAACGCTATGGGCAAGCCTACAAGGCGTATGTGCCGCCCATCTGACCGGCCAGGCCGATAGCGTTGCAAAAACCGAAGCGGGCTTGCAGGTGTTGGCCGCGCTTTTTGCTGGCGAGCGGTAACGTTAGCGTTCTAGGTTACAGGTTTTGGCGGCGTAAACTTAGCGACACCAAAAACGTCCCGATAAAGATGATGCCGCCTAATGCCATCATGGCCAGCACGGGGCCGGTGTGGTTGGCAGCCGCCAAGGTATAACAGCCCACGCCCAGCAACATGCCGATATTGTTAAAAAAACCCTGCAAGGCGACAGCCCGTCCGCTGCCTATGGTTTCCTTGCCCAGTTCCTGTAACACGGCATTGACCGGCACAATAAACATCCCCCCCATCATGCCCACCACCAGCAGCGCCGCGCGTGCCGACCACATCGTGCCAGTAAAGCTTAAGGCCAGCACCGCCAAGGCCATCAGGTAAGAGGGGATTCTGGCACGGCCGATATGTTCCAGAGGGATCAGGCGCGGCACTATTGCCGAGCCGATGATGATGCCGATCGCCAAAAATAGGGTGAGGGTGGCGATTTCGGTGGTGTTTTGGGTCATTAAGACGAGCGGTGCCCAAGCAATCAGGATAACGCGCAAAGTGGCCGCCGCCAGCCAAAACAGGCCGCCACCCAATACGGCAAATGACGAACCGTCCAGTTGAAAAAATTCTTTGATTTCTTTGCTGAAAGCAATGATCTTGGAGCCGGACACCGCTTTTTTAATCTCCCCGGTAGGCAACAACAGCGTCACCAAGGCGGAAACGATGAACAAGGCCACACAGGCCATTAATGCCCCCTGCGTGGAATAATCGGCCAGTTTGGCCCCGGCCAACATGCCCAGCAAAATCGCCAAGATGGTGGAGCCTTCCATGAGGCTGTTGGCTTTGACCAACTGATCGTAGTCGGCCAGCTCAGGTAAGATGCCATATTTGACCGGGTTATAAATGGCCGCGCCAATGCCGACCACACTATAGGCCAGGATAGGCTCGACATTAAACAGCAACAAGAGGGCGCCGCAGGCTTTCAGCAAATTGGCCTGCAATAGGATTTTCGGTTTGGCGTGGGTGTCGGCAATCTCCCCCGCCCAAGGCGCGAGCACGACATAAGCCACCGTAAACGCGCTCTGCACGGCGGGGATATACCAGCTTTCGGTATGCGGGGAGTGCATGACAATTGCAATGACCGTAAACAACACGGCATTATCGGCAAAGGCCGATAAGAATTGGGCCATCAATAACGGGTAAATGTGTTTGTTCCTGGTGCATGCTTTAACCTTGCAGGTGACTTACAGTGAGGGAAATCCGTCATGTTTGCGATGAGGCG
>JAQTNZ010000159.1 GCA_028713595.1 Methylovulum sp.
TTGTCCCAAGAAAAGAACTTTATCCGCTGTTTACCATAAGTAATCAAGTTTTGCCGAAACGCCTAGTCAATCAGCACTTGCTTGATTTTTTCGGAAATGGCAGTTGTGGAAAACGGGTCAAACAAAGCATCTTCACATCCAACGACTTCCGGTAGGCTGGTCGCATTGGCGGCAATGACCGGTGCACCGCAAGCCATCGCCTCCAAAAGCGGCAAGCCAAAACCTTCATGTAGCGACGGAAACACGAACAACTGACATAGGCTATAAAGCTGCATCAGTTCCAAATCAGATACATAGCCTGTAAATACGACATCGGTGGCAGTTAGGCCAACTTTTTTTATAGTTTTGGTGAAATCGGTTAGTTGGCTGTCAGACATTTTGCCAACCATCAGCAATTGATACTGGCTGCGTAGCTCGCTTGGCAAGCTTGCAAAAGCACTAATAAGCCGTACCAAATTTTTGCGTTCGTCAGAGCCGCCTGTATACATTAAAAAAGGCTTATTAATAGCCAGCTTGGCGCATAACAACCGCTTCTCCCGCTCCGTCATATCGGGTATATGGAAAGAACTGTCACAGGCGGCAGAAATAGTAGTAATTTGCTGCGCCCTAAAGTGCAACGCTGTCAACGCTTCATTCCGTGAACTTTCTGAATTGGATAACAATGCGGTACTGCGCTTAAGCGACTTAATCTTCTGTCCATAGAAACCGATATGAACTGGATTAGTCCGGAAATCAATATCAGGCGAAATTAAAGGTATCAAATCATGCAAAATAACCGCTGTTGGCGTTTCTGTATCAAAACGCCCCACACTCGTCACAGCATCATCACCTATGCCTTCAAAAAGACTAGTGACCAACACCACATCAGGACTCAAGCTGGTTATAAAAGCTTCCCTGACCAATTCTGCAATATCCCGCCGTAAGGCATTGCTTGGGTCACACTCTCTCGTTGGCCCAAGCGCATACCAAACGCGGATATTGGTTTGAGGCAACAAACCATTAAAAGCGGCACGAATCGGCATGATAGATTCTGGAAGCAGGCCATTTAATGCCAACACTACCTCATGTTCGACACAATTACGTACAATGGCTTGCGCCAATGACAAGGCGTAACGCCCAATACCACGAAACCTGCTTTCTGTTTGCGCCCCCTGCATGTCAATGACAATGCGCATTACCACCCCCCTTTTTGTTTTTTTATAGCATCCGTCAAATCAGCATAAATATGCAGGGTTCTTGAAGTAAATTGCAAATGCGCCTGATCCATTACTGGCTGCATATTAATAACTTGAGAAACCCCGGTAACCACAAAATAATAGGATAGCAACCAATCAAAAACCCCAAGTTTTTTTGCTATTGCCAAACAAATTTGGCGAAGCCTATCGTGTTTTTTCATAAAATGAATGGCATATCTGACAATGGGCATGGCACATTTCTTTGCGGCGGCTTTTAGTCGCATAATCGGCCCATGTTTACATAACAGTTCCCATTGGAATCGTAGCCAACGTACCCTTGTTGTTAAGTTAAGAGTTTTTATATTCACAATCAATTAGATAAAAGCTATAGTCTTTTTATTATCAATAGCCGCTTATTACCCAAGGCCACGACTTAAGAAGCCAAACCCGTAGTAAAAAAATAGCCCCATACATCATGAAAAATAATTTAGCTTATAAATTCAAGATCCTCACCAATCAGCTCCAAAACCTGCCCATGTTTCAACCTAAACACCCGATTACAATATTGGCTTATTAACTCATTATTATGCGAAGCAAACACAAAAATACCTACCGACTTAATCAATGTTTCCATACGTTCTTTGGCCTTAAGCTGAAATTCAGCATCTCCCGTACCAAAAACCTCATCAACTAACAAAATGTCGGGTTCTGTAGATGTGGCTACTGCAAACATAAGACGGGTTGCCATACCCGAAGAATAGGTGCGCACCGGCAATTGCAAAAAATCCCCCAATTGGGTGAATTCTTCAATATCCTTAGTTTTGCTGCGAATATCATTCATCGATAAACCCATCAGAATACCCATACGGATAATATTTTCATAACCCGATAGCTCAGGATCCATACCTGCACCTAGCTCCAGCACAGTCGCTACCCTACCTTGCCTGACTATCGTACCACCGACTGGATGGTATACTCCGGCCATTGTCCGTAATAAGGTACTTTTACCCGCACCGTTATGTCCTATCAAGCCGACTGCATCACCGTCACGCAACTCAAAACTAACTTCTTTTAAGGCCGTTACCAGTTGCACATGTCCAGCTTCGCTCTCAATACGCCCACCTGTACTAATACGCACTAACTGGTTTCGCAAAGACATTCCACGGCTGTTATAAACGGGATATTGCACAGTAACGTTATCAAATTTAAGCACGGCCATGGTTACACCCAAAATGCAATACGATGATGTTGACGGTTAAATAACCATAAAGTCAAACTCCAACCGATGATCAACATGGCAAGATTAGTTCCTACCACAAATAAGGGTGGGGGTGAACCGAACAAAGGGCTGCGGACAATTTCAATAAAATGGGAAAAAGGGTTAAACCACATGATCCGTTCGCTGAAAGGCAAATAACTAGGACGGTAAAATACTGGGCTGATGAACATTAACAAAGGCATGACCATCGTAATGAAATATTCAAGATCACGGAAGCGTGCCCCTAACAAGCCTATAAAAAAAGTGATCCATAACAAATTAAGCGCGACCAAAAGCAGTGCCGGCAAAGCTAGCCAAGTCACCAAGTTCAACGAATTGCCCAAGCCTAAAGCTACAATAAAAAAAACTGGCGCATTATGCGCCAGATTAATCAGATGCCGCAATAAAAGTTGTGTAGGATGGATAGCCAGCGGTAAATTAAGGTTACGAATAATCGAAGCCTGGCGGCTAAATAATGTCGAGGCTTCTATAATCAGACCAGAAATAAACTGCCATAAGATCAGGCCAGCAGTTAGTGTTGGTACAAACGTAGTAGGATCGACCCGGAATAGTTCGCTCCAAATAAACCCTAAACCTGCCGAGCCACCTGCCGTCCCTAAAGTCAACCATAACGGCCCTAACACGCTACGCTTATAACGCGCCCGCACATCGCTTAAGGCTATGAAAGTAATAATGCGGAAGCAATGGCAAGTCTGGATTATATCGGTAAATCCAGGGTACTTTTGGCTTGATAGAGTCATTTTAATTATGTGTTCAGGCAATCACTTTTTAATATAAAGGTCGGTGATCGTCCCCGTAATCATTTCCGCCGCAAACGCAAAGGTTTCCGATAAGGTCGGATGTGGATGGATAGTCAGGCTAATATCTTCGGCATCAGCACCCATTTCCAGCGCCAACACCGCTTCGGCGATCAGCTCGCCGGCATTGGGGCCTACCATACCCGCACCGAGAATTCGCCCCGTTTCCTTTTCACAGAGTATCTTGGTGATGCCTTCCTTACGCCCCATGCTTAAGGAGCGCCCGCTGGCGGCCCATGGGAAGGCGGCTTTATCGTAGTCTATACCTTGCTGTTTAGCTTGGTTTTCAGTCAAGCCCATCCAAGCAATTTCAGGGTCGGTATAAGCCACGGATGGGATGGTCAGGGCATCAAAGCTGGCTTTATGTCCGGCGATCACCTCAGCGGCAACCTTGCCTTCGTGGACGGCCTTATGTGCCAGCATGGGGTTGCCGACAATGTCACCGATGGCAAAAATATGCGGGACGTTAGTGCGTTGTTGTTTGTCAACTGGAATGAAACCTTGTTCGTTAACTTCAACCCCCGCCTGTTCGGCGGCGATAAGCTTGCCATTAGGACGGCGGCCTACCGCCACTAATACTGCATCAAATAATTCGGATTCGGGTGCGCCGTTGCCTTTATCGCCAGGGACGGCGTGTATGCCGCCAGCCAGTTGGGAACTGGCGCGGTCAAAAGAGACTTTCAAACCTTCCGGCAGGGCTTCGATAGCGGTGACGCGGGTTTCCAACCAGATATTTTGATACTGTTTTTTGATGCGGCGGAACAATGGGGTAATCAAGTCTTTGTCGCAACCAGGGATAATTTGATCCATCAACTCAACCACGCTGATTTCTGAGCCAAACGCGTGGTAAACCGTCGCCATTTCCAAACCGATGATACCGCCACCGACAATCAGCAACTTTTTAGGGATATTAGTTAACGCTAAAGCCCCTGTGGAATCCCATAAACGTGGGTCATCGTTAGGGAACACCGGAATTTTGGTCGGTTGTGAGCCTGCGGCGATAATCGCTTGCTGGAAATTGACCACAGTGGTGCCGGTTTCGCTTTGTACGCTCAGGCTATTGGCGGAACTGAACTGCCCAAGGCCATGCACCACCGTGACTTTACGTTGTTTGGCCAGTGCTGATAGGCCACCGTTCAAGGTGTTGGTGACGCTTTCTTTCCAAGCACGGATTTTGTCCAAATCCAGAGCCGGTTTGCTGAAACTGATGCCATGTTCGGCCATCTCCTCGGCTTCATGGATAACCAAGGCCGTATGCAACAAGGCTTTGGAAGGGATACAGCCGACATTTAGGCAAACGCCGCCCAGTACGGGTTCGCGCTCAACCAAGACCACTTGCTTACCTAAGTCAGCCGCCCGAAACGCCGCGCTGTAACCGCCAGGGCCGCCGCCCAATACCAAGACTTCCGCGTCAAGAACTGTTTCACTCATGTCTATAATCTCTTAAATTAAAGTAACAAACGGCGAATATCGCTTAAATTTTGCTTGATGACCGCCATAAATCGCGCCCCTTCGGCACCGTCTATGACTCGGTGGTCATAGGTCAAATCCAGTGGCAACATCAACCGTGGCACAAATTCCTTACCATTCCAGACGGGCTGCATTTTGGCACGGGTCACACCCAAAATCGCCACTTCCGGGGCGTTGACTATCGGCGTGAAAGCCGTGCCGCCAATGCCGCCCAAGCTGGAGATGGTGATGCACCCTCCCTGCATGTCAGCGGGCATCAGTTTGCCTTGTCTGGCTTTCGCGCTTTTTTCTGCGAGTTCGACCGCCAATTGGTTGATGCTTTTGCTGTTGACATCACGCAACACCGGCACGACCAAACCATTGGGCGTGTCCACAGCAATACCAACATTAAAATATTTTTTCAAAATCAAGCTTTCACCATCGCCGGACAGCGAGGCATTAAAGCTGGGGAATTGCTGCATGGCCGCAACCAGGGCTTTGATAATGAACATCAAGCCAGTGATCTTAACCTCATCCTTGCCTTTTTCGGCATTCAGTGCATTACGGAAGGCTTCCATGTCGGTAACATCGGCCTCTTCATGATACGTCACCATCGGCAAGTTCAACCACACGCGAGTTAGGTTTTGACCGGTCAGGCGTTTGATCTTGCTTAATTTTAGGACTTCAGTGTCACCAAATACGGAGAAATCCACCACAGGGATAGTGGGGATGCCCGCCCCCGTAGCCGCGCCTGGCATACCTTCGGCCATGACTTTTTTGACGAAGTTTTTCACATCGTCTTTTAAAATACGTCCCTTCCGGCCACTACCCGCCGCAACCTTGCTGATGTCCACGCCCAACTCACGCGCAAACAAGCGCACCGAAGGTGAGGCATGGGCTTTCGCACCGGATGTTGTTGGCATCAAAGGGGCAGACACCACCGCTTTAGGGGCTGGCTGGACAAGCGGAGCTGCTTCGGCCTCAGATGCCTTAGGTACAGGCGCGGTTTCCGCTACAGGAGGGGCTGAAGGAGCAGCTGGTTCGGCGGCTTTTTCCGTCCCCTGCCCTACAGCCTCAGCCAAGACGGTAGCGATCAACGTACCCTCGGATACTTTATCGCCCGCCTTAATAAACACTTGCTGCACCGTACCTGCCGCACTAGATGGCAGTTCCATCGTGGCCTTATCAGTTTCCAACGTAGCAACGGTTTGTTCCAGGGCGATGATGTCCCCGACTTTTATCAGGACTTCAAAGACATCAATAGCCGGAACGTTGCCGACATCAGGCACCTTAATTTCACACAACCCAGTCATAGTATTATCGGTCATATTCTTGTCCTTAGATTTAGATTAGCCAGGGTGCTTTAGCATCTGCGGCTATACCGTATTTGGCAATCGCCACGTCAATCTTGGCCGCATCAAATTGCCCCAAATCCGCCAACGCCTTTAAGGCGGCGATAGTGACATGGTGACGGTCAACTTCAAAAAAGCGGCGCAAATTTTCGCGGGTGTCAGAGCGGCCAAAACCGTCCGTACCCAACACCGTATAAGGTGCGGCGATCAGGCTGCGGATTTGCTCGGCAAAAGCGCGGGTATAGTCGGTCGCGGCAATGACCGGGCCGACGGCATTTGCCAGACAATGGCTGACATGCGGCTGTTTCGGCGGC
>JAQTNZ010000160.1 GCA_028713595.1 Methylovulum sp.
ACAAGACCCGATGTTGACCCATATCCATGAAAACACCCTAAACGTGGCTCTTGCCAAGGATAAGCCCAACATGCCCACCGTTGAGGCGTTTTGTATCCATGATTTCCGGCGCACAGCCCGCACGCACCTAGCGGCCTTGGGCATACCCTCACACATTGCCGAACGTTGCCTTAACCACAAGATTAAGGGCGTGGAGGGGATTTATAACCGCCATGACTACTTGGACGAACGCCGCGAAGCCCTAAAGCTTTGGGCGAACCTGTTGGAAAGTTGCGAAACAGGCCAAAATTGGAATGTTACCCCGATCAGAAAACAGGCCTAGCCCCTTCAAAGCCCCAAGGCAAACATGACCGATTGCTACCACCCCACCTGTCAGAACACACTTGACCCCTCATGGGTGGCTGGCCGGCCCCGCCGTTTTTGCTCGAACGCTTGCCGCCAAGCCTTTTACCGTTGGAGTAAAAACGGTTATGAGCATGTCAGGGTATCCCGCCGTTACCGCCCCGCGCCACCGGTGCCACCCAGCCCGATTAAAGGCGATTCCTAAACGTTACGAAATGCGCAGCGGCTTTTAGTGGCCCATGGATTTTAGCCATTGACACAGGACAAGCCATTACAAGCCAAGCTGTAGACCGAATAAACCGCACCTAGCCCGACGGGGCGAACGTGGGCAACCTTTCACCCACTGGTGCGGTTTTCTTTTTTGAAAGGCCAATAAATCATGAAAGGCTGGTTATGTCAGAGGATAAAAGCTTTAAGGCCGGGGATAATGTGATCCATCCTAAATTTGGCAGGGGTGTGGTATTGCAAACTGAATTCATAGGGCAACAGGAAAGAGTACAGGTTAAATTTGATGCGGGCATAAAATGGTTGGTGATCAGATATGCCAATCTAACAATGCTGGACAAACAAAAGCCTGTAAGGCAAAGGCCTAATTTAACCATTGTAAACAATAACCACGTTAATGCAGGCGGGACTAACATCAACACCAGTAAGGCTAGCGTGAACATTAACAGCAGTAACGATGTGTCCATTTCTACACATGCCCCAAAAGTCACCGTCAAAAATCACAGACCAGCCGTTAAGCCTTTGCCCCGCGAGGACGCAATAACACCAGGTCATAAAGCCGATTTAAAGGTGCTGGTCGATGAGTTGGCCGAATTGCTGAAAATAAAGCAACCTAACAAAAACCATTATCCCTTTGTTAGACAACGGCTTAATGAGCAAGCTAAAAGCGCGGGTAAAAACGGCGTGACAAGCATTCATGAATTCCCCGATTGTGACTTTGAGCGTGCGGAAAGCTACTTAAAGCAATGGCTAGGCGCTTTAAAAAAAGACCCCACCATTAGGGATCAATCCCCTTCATGGAGACCCAATACCATAGGAGCCATACATGCCCGCTGTAAAGAATTGGGCATTGATGACGACACACGCAAGGCTTACCAAAAAAACCGCTTTGGCAAGGAGTCGTTAAGTGATTTTGACAATGACGAATTAGGCAAAATGTACGCTTATGTGTCTAGGGATAACGCTACATTTGATGTAAAACACATTAAAAACCCAACTAAAGCCGTTACCGTTCAGCATGACAGGGAAAAGGTTTTAGCAATGTTACTGGGTGAGCTGAACGCAAGAAATAACGGGGAATTAAATTTAGAGGCCTTGCCTTTCTCAAAAGAAGATATGCGGCGTTTTTTGGTCGATAAAAACAGCTTGTTTGACGGGTTGTCAGACAGTCAATTTGGCAAATTTTGGACGGCTCAAAAGCTTTGTAAGGTAAGGCGTGGTAGCAAAATGAAATCATAATTTTTAAATACCCCCTATTTCCCCCCTATTTCATGCAAGCAATAAATAGGGGGTATTTGGTGGGTATTTAGCCCTATTTTCCCCGCCTGACACGCCTTCATAATGTAACCATTGTTCCACACAGCCTTAAGGAGGCTAACACAATGGCTCCACAAACACCGTTACCCCGCAAAAAACAAACCCCACAAACCACCACCCAAGACCCGCTAAAAGCAGGTGCAAACCTTCGGGTATCGACCCTAGCACCACGCCTAGGCATGTCTAAAAGCACGATTTGGCGGCTTTCCAGAGACCCTAAAAGCGACTTTCCAAAACCAATCAAACTAAGCGAAAAAATAACGGTATGGAAAGCCGATGACGTGCTGGCATGGCTGGCAAGCAAGGAGGCTGCATAATGCCTGGGCCTTCATATTACACGGGTCATAAGACCTTATTCAGGCAACCAAGCACAGATAAGGCAAGACTAATGAAAAACCAACCCCGCCAAAACTACGGGTGCACTTATAGACCCATGTTGGCAAAACAAACAACAGCCAACCCAACAAAACCAACCAAATCAAAGAAAAGAAGGATGAAATGAAAAGCAATTACGCCCCAATCGGCCTTACTTAACCCATAACACCCCATGCTATGGACACCGCCATTATACCCCTATTGACATCAGGCCACCCCCGCCTTATGCTTTGCCCGCCTTCGCAAAAAACGGAGGCCGGGATTCAGACCCCGCGTACAGGTCACAGCAGACCACCATCAAACGTGGTTTTTTTATGCCCACCAAAAACACGGACGGCGTTTTGCCGTGCGCGTTCCGTTATGGTGGGGTGTATTGAGCAGCCCGTAAAACGGCTGGCCGGTACCTGTGCCGGTAGTCTGAACTTGATACACTCCACCGCCCAACGATTCAGACCCTTGGACGGCGGCTTATCCCTTATATCCACAGGAAAACCGCAATGACACCCCACGCCCAAAATCCGGCCAATTCAGGCCAAGCCTTACCCGCACCCCAAAAAGACCGCGAAAACCTACCGATAACCACCCACCAAGCCCACCCGCTGCCCCCCACCGTTATCGGGCAAGCCATCACGCCCACACCGAAAACGGGCAAAATAGGCCGTACAGGCCAAAAAACCAACTTAATCCCATTCCCCACCCCGTCAACACCAAAAACAGCCGACACCGCCGATTTTGGCGACTTAATCTTGCAGCTTGGCGATGCGCTGAACCGCGCCAAATGGCAAAACTACAGCGTGTTATCCGCTTTTGAGGAATTGGGGGGGAAAGACAACCAGCAACACACCTTGGCTATGGCCTGTCTTTTCAGGGAAACGGACACCCATCTTACCATTGCCTTATGGGTGCTATCGCGCCTAAACCAATCCGGCCACAAACCACACCACAACCAAAACAAGGAGGGCGTGTAATGGACAACGCAGAGGAAAGAAAACGTAAGGCCGCCGCCGAACTGGAGGCATTGACCAAGCCGATCAGCCAACAGGCCGCCGCGAAAGCACGGAAAAAGCCCGAACCTGTAGAGGACGACTATATCGAAGATACCGTCATAGCCCCGCCCCAACCCACGGAGGCGATGTTTTACGGCTTTGTCGGGGAGCTGGCGCGTATCGGTGTGCAGGGCAAGGGGCTTAACCGCGTGGCGGTGTCCGCCGCGTTCCTGTCATTCTTGGGCGCCAACATAGGCCGTGACACGTTTTTGATGGTGGGGGATACCGTCCACCACCCGCGCCTGTTTACGTTGCACATTGGACGCTCAGGCCAAGGCGGCAAGGGCGATTCCCAGCAGCTTACCCACCGGATACGCAAGCGCATTGAACTGACCCATAGCGGCCTGTTGGGGCAAAGCCATAGCGGCGGCCTGTCCTCACGCGAAGGGCTGGCGGGGCTAATCCATGACGGCCACGGCGAAAACAAGGCGATTGATGACAAACGGCTGTGGGTGATAGAAAGTGAGTTCGCCAACGTCCTGCACCAAGGCCGCCGTGACGGCAACACCTTGTCCACCGCCTTGCGTGACGCGTGGGACGGTTCCGACATCAAGCCCGCCACCAAAAAGTTCACCGCCGTAAGCAGTGCGCCGCATATCGGCATACACGCCAACATCACCCCGTCCGAACTGAAAGGCTTGTCGAGTTCGCGTGACATCCATAACGGCTTTTTTAACCGCTTCCTGATGGTGTTTTCTGAGAATGTCGCCCATGTGGCGTTCCCAAGCCCGACACCGGAAAGCGCGGTCGACGACCTTGCCGCCCAAGCCGCCGACATTATCCGGTATGCCAAGGGCGGTTATCCGGCTTCATCAAACGGCCTACAGATGCACATGAGCGAGGCGGTCATGAAGTATTACGATGCCATCTTCCCAAGCCTAAAAAAGCCGTTTGACAGCGACATTATCAGCACCTTGCTTGAGCGCCGCGCCCCTTATGTGTTACGGCTGGCGATGCTGTTCGCCCTGACCAACAAGACCCACGTCATTGAGCCGAAACACCTGCAAGCCGGGCTGGCATGGGTCAATTACGCGATAAACACGGTTCGGTATGTGTTTGCCGATCAGGCCGTATCACCACAGGCCCGCGAAAACCGCGCCCATGCCGACAAGATACTGGCCTTTCTTGGTAAGCATCCCGAAGGCGCGGGGCTTCGTGAGCTGATTAACGACTGTTTCAAAAAGAACTTGTCCACCGAACGGATACAAAAAGCCTTGGGGTGTTTGTTGGCTGAAAACCCGCCGCCGATTGAACAAATTGACACCGAAACTGGGGCAAGAGGACGGCCTGGAAAGTTTTATTTGTTAAAAACAGGTACGGACAAAACGGACAAATCCCAACCAATTGAAATAAAAGGGATAATAAAGGTTTTGTAAATACGGACAAAGTCCAAAAAAGTCATGGCTAAAAACCCTGTAATCCTTGCTATCCGTGGCTTACAGGGGCTTAAACTTTGTCCGTAACCATTTTACGGACAAAGTACGGACAAATTACCCAAAACACCCCATAAAGGCATTTTGTCCGTAATTTGTCCGTAAACTTTACCATTCACAAAAAAACCTCTGCAAGCCTTGCCATACATGGCTTACAGCGATTTTATAAAAACTTTGTCCGTTAATTTGTCCGTAACTGCCAAAATGCCAGAAGCCACGAACGGCGCGGCCTCCCGAATTTGTCCGTTTTGTCCGTACCGTTTTTTCGGAAAAACAAAACTATATTGCCCCACTATATTGCCCAAAAACACCCGATTTTACCGCCCCGCTGATTGCCCAAAAGGAGGCCGTCATGAAATTCGACCCGCGTTATTTTATCATCCAAGCCCAACGCGCTGGCGTGGAGCTGACCCGTTACGACAAGAACCACATCCATATCGACTCGCACGGCAAGCCCGTCCCCGTGCTTTGGGAGACTGTCACCAAGCGGCACAAAAGGCAGTTGCTTAAGCATTTGCCCGATTATGAAACCCAGCGCATACAAGGAAATTTGTTTACCGTGTGCCAATTGGATTCAGGCGATTACTTCAAACGGAAACGGCACTAAGCTCCATGCCCCACCTTGGCGGTGGCTTGCCCCAAGCAGGACGGGCATTGTTTACCGCCAATGGCATAATAAAACGGCAAACCAGCGGTGCGCAGGAATGCCGTGATTTACCCTAAGAATGCCGAAATTGCATCGTTTCACGAATGCACTGAACAGCATGGGCGCATTTTGAATTGGTTCTTAAAGGCAATATCCGTTATTTGTTCAAGAAAGAATAAAGCCTTATCTGTATCGTTACGGATTTTGTACAGTCGATATAAATCAGCATAAGCATCGTCTTGGCCCATCCCGTAAAAATATTCTTCTTGGGTTTCTGGATACCCTCCAGTCAATACCAGTCGTTCAGCTTCAGTAACGCCATGATTAAAGATAGATTCCATCGTTTATTCCTTATTCAAGTTTTGTGTGATGTATTAAAACACAGTTATTTCCCTAGCCGGACTATCCGGTCACGCGGATGCCGGAAGTTCGCCTATATTTCCCGATCCGGCGCACGGCCACCGATAATGGCCAGTATCGCCGCCCCGCACTGACTCCACGCCGACACCGCCGCCATCCGTACCGACCATAAGCGCCGTATCCGCTGGCGGCGCTTACAATCCTGTTGTTATCCGTTTAAAGATTATCGGAACAGCACCGCATAAGGACGGCGCACCCCATACGCTTGCCTTGGTTAAGGCCATCCTTTAACACGGCATGGCATTAAGTGATATAACCTATTGAAAATAATAGTAATGTCAATTATTTAAAGTCTTTAATTTTGGCTAGAATAGCGTTTAACCCCTGTATTTCCAGATAAGCAACGGGGTTACGAAAACCTTTTAGCAGCACCGCCAAGATAGGATTATTTATGAGTAAAACTGATTATTTAGCCGCAATCGACAGGATTGAGCTTAAATCGCAACTGGAAAAAGAACTTGACCTTACAGACAGGGGAACGTGGCCGTTATCTAACAAGATACCTCAGCTTAAATCCGATCTCAGGGAGCAGAAGGATGTTGTCAGGAGTCTTCAACAATC
>JAQTNZ010000161.1 GCA_028713595.1 Methylovulum sp.
GGTATAAATGGGCTGTAGGCATTTGAAGTCGGCGCTATGGACAACTCCAGCCGAACGAAAATGCTGGTAACCTTGCTCAGGATGCGGATAAGCGCGTTGGATCTGCGCCTGTAATTGCGGCAAATCCAAATATCTAGGCGCGGGGGGAGCTAGGGCTTCCGCCATACCTTGGCTATGCACGTTAGTGGCATTAGCATCGGCTTGGGTATAGATTTCAAACTGGACTTGCCCGTCATCTTCGGGAACTAAGCCAATATGCACGGTAACAGCTACACCACAGACTTCCAAAGGCCGCACCCAAACCACGTTTTTTAGCCGGATAAGCCCGTCCGTATGCCCATACCGCGCAGTCGCCCGCTTAACGGCGGCAACCGCCATTTCCAAATAGGCCACACCGGGCAAAACGGGCTTGCCGTGTAACTGATGCCCGGCGAGAAAAAACTCTTGCCCTGTCAGTGTCGAGCTATAGCATTGCCCGGCAAAATCAGAAGTATTTTCTTGCACCAAGGGATGACTGTACGGCGCAACGGACAGCTTCGGCGTTTTTGCCTGCGCCCAATAATGTTCCTTAGCAAAGGCATAAGTCGGGATATGGATGCGCCTAGGTCTGTCCGCGCCGTACAGCTTGTGCCAATCCACGGCCACACCTTGCACCCATAACACAGCCATCTTAGCCAATCGGGCTGGTGTGCTTAAATCTGCCAAAACCGCCTTATCGTCCTCAGATAAGGCCGATGTGTCAGCCACTTGCCCCTGCCAATAAGGCAACCCCAACGTTTGGCCGCTACTAAATGCCTGTAATCCGGCCACCAATTCAGCTGAAGTTTGCACCAAAAACATCACCCGCTCCGGCATAGCGTCGCGGGCTATCTGCAAGGTATAAGCCAAATCCGCCAAGCGAACGGTTCTTTCCACCAAAAACCGCGCCAATTTGGCGGAATAAGCCAGCAAACTATCTTGTGTATTCGCCGATAGGGGAATCAGCACAGGCTGGCTTAAATCAGGCAAAGACGGCAGTTCCGTGGTCTGGTATTCGCTCACCACCAAATGCACATTAGTGCCGCTATGCCCGAAAGAATTGAGCGCCGCCAGCAACGGCGCACCGTCAGACGCTTGCCACGGCAAGGTTTGGGTAGTCAGGTAAAAAGCCGAAGCTTGCCAATCAATCAGGGGGTTTAGTTGCTCAAAATGCAACAGGCCAGGAATTTTGTGATGTTGCAAGGACAATAGCACTTTAATCAGGCCAATCACTCCAGCACTGGCGGAAGTATGCCCGATATGCGCCTTGGCGCTGCCGACCCGGCAATAGCCTTGCTTGTCGGTGAACTGCCGGAACGCCCTCGCCAGCGCGTTGGCTTCCACCGGATCGCCCAGCTTAGTCCCCGTACCGTGGGCTTCGACATAGCTTATCTGCTCAGGATTAATCCGGTAACGGCGGTAAACGTCCGTGATTAAGGCTTCTTGCGCCGTGCCATTAGGGGCGGTGATGCCGTTGCTAGTGCCATCTTGGTTTATGCCGGAACCGACAATCAGCGCGTATATCGGATCGCCATCGGCCTGCGCGTCTTCCAGACGTTTTAGCACCACTACGCCCACGCCTTCTGAAAACGCCGTGCCATCAGCGGCGGCATCAAAACTTTTGCAACGATGGCTGGCGGATAACATGCCAATGTCCGCCAAAGCATCAAGCATGTCTTGGGCCAGCATGGCAAAAACACCACCCGCCAAGGCCATGCAGGTTTCGCCATGGCGCAAGCTCTCACACGCCAAATGGATAGCCACCCCCGATGATGAGCAGCCGGTGTTGACCACTAAAGCCGGGCCTTTCAGGTTCAGGTGGTAAGACAAGCGCGAGGCGATAATGGCTTCTGATGACCCCGTAAAAGAGTCATGGAAATAGCCTATCGGTTCCGCACCGATATATAAACCCACCTGCGTTTCGGCGAGACTTTTCGGGTTATAACCAGCATCCTCCAAGGCTTTCCAACTTTCCTGCAAAATCAGCCGTTGATGCGGGTGCATGGCTTCGGCTTCGCGGGGGGAAATATTAAAAAACAACGGATCAAAACAAGCGCGTTCGGCAACCACCCCACCCCATCGGTAATGGCTTTGCGCGTCTTGGCGCAGTTGTTCCGGCCAGTAATGCGGCGGCAATTCGCCTATACCATCATGGCCTGACACCAAGTTTTGCCAAAAAGCACCGATGTCCGCCGCCCCCGGAAATTGCCCGGACATACCAATGATGGCAATTTGGTCAGGCTTTGCCGCACTTAAATTATCCGTGCCAACACCCTTAGGTGGTGTCGGCAAAGTGCTCCGTTGCCGTGCTTTTAGCTCTTGCAGCAAATGTTCCGCTTGCGCTCGGCTTATTTCTTGGTTGCGCAACTGGGCGATAATCCGGTCAAACTCATGTTGCATCATACACCTCCTGTAGGCTTCAGCACACTGTCCAACAACGCTTCCACCGCCAACTCATCGGCAAAAAACTTATCCGCCAACGCCGCTAATGCCTGCCCTTCGTGCTCAGACCCGTTTGCCGGCTTAGACTGGCCGACGCTGTCGGTTTCATGGAGCGGATAGGTTTGCAAAATATAATGTGCCAATTGCTGTACGGTTGCATAATCAAAAATAATCGCAGTGTTCATGCTGATACCCAGTGCTGCGTTCAGTTGCTTGACAAAACCCACGCCCAATATCGAATCTATCCCATAATCAGAAAACGGCAGGTCATTGTCAAGCTGTGCGGGTGTGGTTTTTAAAGCCGCCGCCAAGGCATTGCGTATCGTCTTAAGCAAATAAGGCTTCAAATCCCCGACATCCGCCGTGCCTGCCTTTTGCTGTGGGCTGGCAACAATAGGCGCAACTTGCCGCCTTGGCTCCGGTACTGCCGACACCGCCTGACAGGATAGCGTTTGCCTGACCACACCATCGCTCTCGGCGATAATGATTTGCTGGCCTAAACCATGCGCCGCTTGGGCAGGGAACACGGCGTTCTTAAAGCCTTCTTCGCTTAACACCTGCCGCCACGTTTCAGGGTACAGGCCGGGGCTACCCGGAATGCGCAAGGATTCGTCCTGATACAGCCACCAACCCTTTAACAGGCCAAAAGTCAGATGCGACAACAAGGACGTATCGGTAATTTCATTCAACAACAACGCGCCGTGCTGGCGCAAACCAGCTTTGACATTACGCAAGGTTTGCCGCATATCGGCAGTGGCGTGTAATACATTGGCCGCAATGACCAGATCATAAGCCCCCAATTCCAGTCCTTGGCTTAACCAAGGCTGTTCAATATTACACAGGCGATAACTCAAAAAAGGCGCATCCTGACCGTAATGGGCTTGACCGTGTTGCAAAAAGGCCTGTGATATATCGGTGTAGCAATAGTCTTGGATATGTTCGGCAAACGGGCGTAAATGCCGTAACACCATTGCCGTCGTCCCGCCCGTTCCTGCGCCGATCTCAATAATGCGTAGCTTTGCCTGAGGGTCGGCTTGCAGGCGTTGGCCGACAAGGGCAACGACGGACTCGGCCAGCACGGTATTAAAATAATCCACGGACGCTTGGTTTTTATAAATGCCCTCAACTTTCGCCATCGAACTGTCAGGAAACAAAATGTCAGTGGCCTGCACCTTGCCGTATAAAATATCCGGCAAATGCCGTAGGCAATCATCCAACAAACTGACTAACGCTTGGGTTTGCGGATTAGCGAGATAAGCCCGCCAATGCCCTGCCCACTCTAACCAAACCTCGTCAGCACTGGGGATGCTTGCGCCCATCGGGGTGACGCTAATAGGGGATGCTTGGCTATGCAAATAACCTGTTTGCCCAAGCAACGCCACACTGGTTTGCCACCATCGCTGATAATGGTCGGCCACGCCAGACGCGACCCACAGCGCTTGGCTATCCATTCCGGTTGTGGTCGCTAACAGCGGACATAAACTGCGCAGTTGCACAAACAGCAGACGCGCCAATTGTCCTAACAACGCTTGGCGTTGCGGGTCAGCCAACAACGCCGCAACCCTATCTGCCAACAGCTGGTTGCTAAGATTGGCATGGGCCAACACGGGCAAGGCCGCCGCCGGATTGAACACCAGCCGCTCGGCGGTGGCTATGTCCATCATGGCCCGCACCGGTTCCGAGGCGTTCATACACAGGATTTGCCGACAATAACCTTGTTGCAAGGTACGGATAAACTGTTGCAAAACCTGAAAACCATCTTGGTCACTTAAGGAATTGATGGCAAAATCCAGCGGAGTTTCCGCTAAGGACGATTGCCAAAAGCCCCAATTGACCGTACCGACCGGAAACTTGGCTTGGTTTTGGATGGATTGCACATAACTGTCGGCAAAAGTGATGCCCGTAGCGTAAGCGGATAAGGTCGAGGCCCCTGAAAACGAATAGGCTTGGCCTGAGGAGAAATAAACCAAAAAATCTAGTGGTTCATCGGCTAAGGCCCGATAAAAATTGACGCAGCCTAAGGTTTTTACCTCCAAGATAGGACGAAATTGCGCTTCCGTGGTGTTCGCCACCGAATTGTCAAAATCAAAGACAATACCCGAAAACAAAGCCCCATCCAACACCGGATACTGCCGCTTGGCTTCACTGATCGCCGCCCGCAAAGAGGCCAAATCGGTGGCATCGGCTTGGATATAGCAGGGCGGTGCGCCAAATGCCGCCATCATCGCCAATTTGTCTTGGACTAGGGGCGAGGTTACGGCCGTGCGCCCTAACCAAATCACTTTGGCCTGGAACTGTTCCAGCAAACAACGGGTAATGACCCTGCCGACCGAACCTGCCCCTCCCAAGATCAGGTAAACCCCGCCCTTTTTAAACGCTCCCTGCGGCCTGATGGTTCTCCAGTCGATTTTGACGAACACTTGCTGATAACGCCGACCAGAGGCGAATTTGACCACACCACCACGGTCGCTGGCTGCTTCGGCAAGGACACATTGCCCCAAGGCCTGACGTTTTTTAAGCTCCGGTGTATGTAAGTCCTCCGCGCATAAGTCGATGTTCCTGACCAAAAAACGATGGTCGCCTTGGGCAATAGCATAGCCCAAACCATTCAGCCCTGCCCCATCAAGTCGAGTTGGCGAACCGTCTAACCGATAGCTGTCCTGGGTAATGATATGGCAGTCAACAAAGGCATGGGCATCCATTTTTGCCCGTAAGGCTTTGACCAAACGCAATAATTGTATGGCGTTATTATGGGTCCCCAGTGCCGCAGCCAATACGGGTGGGACATCGTCAACAGCAATAAAGCAAATGCCGGCAATGTCCTGATAAGCGGCCAGACACTTCGCAAACCCCTGCTCATCGGCTAGGCCACAAGCCCAGCCGTTAGCTTCAAGTTGGGAGGTAGCCGCCGCCAAACGGATATGCACCCATTGTGCCCTCGGATAAATGCGCCGATATTCGTCAGCCAGCACTTGCGCAAAAGCCTCAGCCGTGTCCACATACACCAAAATCCGGCAAGCGGGGGTCGAGTCAATAGTTTTGTTACTTATAGAAACGGCCTGTTCCTGCCAAACCGGCAAATAGCTCACCCCATCCCATTGTGGTTCCACCGCCGCTTGGGAGGAAATCTTAAGGGCAGGAGTAATCGTCGGGTGGTTTTGGGTTTCGGGCAGCCAATAACGCTGGGGCGCGAAAGGATAGCCCGGCAACCCAGCCAATACCCGCACCGTACCTTGCTGATACAAATCCGCCCATTCTATAGCGCAACCGTTCACCCATAATTCCGCCAACTTGGGCAGGGCTTTTTTCCTAGTAATTTGCCGGACAAACAGCTGGCCTTCTTCGGTGTCGGTGATGGCCACAGTTTGTTTACCTACCGTCTGGCTAAAACCATCGGGACAAGGCTCGCCATTGCCTAGCTTAGCCAATTTTTCACGCAACTCTGCGGCGGTGATCGCCACCACCGCTAGCCTATGGCCCATCGCCTCACGCCCTATCTGCAATGTGTAGGCCAAACAGGGTAGCGATACGCTGGGGTTAGTTTGCAAATACAGGCTGAGCTGCTCGGCATACTGCTTAAGCTGTTCGGCTGATTTTGCCGATAACGGCACTAATACGGGTTGCCCCAACGTTAATGCTGGAGTTGGCGGTGTCGGGTATTCTTCAAGCACCAGATGCGCATTAGTGCCGCTAAAACCGAAAGAGCTGACGGCGGCGCGGCGGCACCCGCCTTCGGGTACTGACCAATCCTTGGCGAGGCTGTTGATATAAAACGGGCTGGTTTCAAGGTCGATATGCCCGTTCAAGGTCTGGTAATTGATGGTCGGCGGCAACTGCCGATGCCGGATAGCCAACATTAATTTTAAGACTCCGGCAACCCCCGCCGCCAA
>JAQTNZ010000162.1 GCA_028713595.1 Methylovulum sp.
TAACAACTCCCAGTCTTCGTCAGATAGCCTATCTATAGAATGGTTAGATTTAAATTCAGACAAAGGGGGATGATTAAGATAGGGTCTTGGCGGGTCAAAGTATTCGTGGTTTTTTTTTGCCTTGTGATAGTGATAAAGAAGCATTTTGTGAACGGTTTCGCTAACCGCTTCCTTTATCCGAAGCTTTCTTAACTCAAGGAATGGTTGCCTAGGCAAGAGCGACTCAGCCAAACGGTCGCATATTGCCTGTTTAGTCAAAAATATCATAACGCCACCGCCTCATTACAAAAATCCGCCCATTCATTCATGACGTTAAGCCGCTTTTCCAGCAAGTCGCCACGCCTGTAAGCCTTTTCCGCTTGGTTTTTGATGGTGTGGGCTAGGCACATTTCCAGTACAAAGTTTTCATGGTGGGTGGTTTCCGCCGCCCAATCCCTGAACGTGGAACGGAACCCGTGGACGGTCAAATCCTTGCGCCCCATCCGTTGCAAAAGCTTGAGCATAGCCATATTGCTTAGGCCGCCACCGCGCCCACCTGCAAAAACATAATCATTCTGCTTGGCTGAACGCATGGCCTTGAGCAATGCCAGACACGCGCCAGACAAGGGTACAAGATGCTCCCTGTCGGCTTTCATCCGATCCGCTGGGATTGTCCAGACTTTGGCCTCCATGTCGATTTCATCCCATGTCGCCCCTATGGCCTCGTTGGTTCGTGCCGCCGTCAATATGGTAAATTCAAGGCAACGCGCCGCTAGGTTGTCTTGTTGTTTGAGTTCGGACATAAAGGCCGCCATGTCGGCATAGGGCAGGGCGGGGTGGTGGCGGGTGTCCTGCACCTTGCTGGGTTTGGGCAGTATCTTGTCAAGGTGTCCGCGCCACCGCGCCGGATTGTCGCCCGTGCGATACCCGCTAACCGTTGCCCATGACAAAACCTGTTCAATGCGTCCGCGCACCCGTGAAGCGGTCTCGTTTTTGGTTATCCAGATAGGTTCAAGGCATTTTGTGATTAGGGCGGTGTCAACCTCAGCCACGGGCAATAGGCCAATGGTGGGGAAACAATATTGCTCTAGGGTGGTGCGCCATTGTTGCAGGTGCTTGGCGTTCTTAAGGCTATGCTGGTACATGTTGATATAAGCCTCCGCGCATTGCTTGAAGGTCATGGCCTTGGCCTCCGCAAGCAAACGGGCTTGGTCGGCTTTGCGCTTTTCCCCTAAGGGGTCAATGCCTTGGCGTGTCTGTTTACGGTAATCCGCCGCTTTTTCCCGCGCCTCAGCCAGCGAAACAACGGACAGGCTGCCTAGGCCAATTTCATGCTTTTTGCCCTTGCTCCGATAGATAAAAAGCCAGCTCTTGGAACCCGTGCCGCTCACCTGCAAGTACAGGTTGCCCCCGTCCGCGTAGTAGCCCTGCTCCTTGAGGGAATCAACTTTCTTGGCTGTCAACATTTTTGTGTTTCTTATCATGGCTACCCCATCAATCCTACCGTGCTTGCCTACCGTAGTTCCGGCTGTGGATTTTATGATAATCTATGACACATGCTGATACAACCTATTTAATACAAGCTTATGAATCAATGGCTTTTTGAGGTGTTTTGATTTTTTATGATTCGTGAGTTTGGCGGACTGCCTCTCCACCACAGACATATACAGCAAGATGCAACGAAGTACATAAACCTGCAAGCCATAAGGCTTAGCGGGTTTTTTATTGTCCAACGAAGTGCAACAAAGCACATTGACATACCGCTAAACGTGCGCCCTTGCTGGAGCTGACCTATAACTGGGACAGCGAAGCCTATAGCGGCGGGCGCAATTTCGGTCATTTGGCGTTTGAAGTGGACAACATCTACGACACTTGCCAAAAACTGGCGGCGGTGGGAGTCACCATCAACCGTCCACCGCGTGACGGGCATATCGCCTTTGTCCGCTCCCCCGATGCCATTTCCATTGAACTGTTACAAAAAGGCACGGCTCTCGCCCCACAAGAGCCGTGGCTGTCTATGGCTAATAGCGGTAGTTGGTAGGGCTATTTAAACGTAACGTCCTCACTCCCGCACTGCCCCGTACCCTCAATACCCACGGGGCATAAAAGGGCATAAATCACTGCCATTAAGTTAAGGCAATGGTGCGTGGGAACAAGAAAAATAGTTGTTTCTGGACAGCTTGCTAAATTATTCTATATTTGGCATATATGATAAATAAAGACTATGAAAAGCCGCTGTTTTGGATTGGGAGCAGCCTAAATGACTTAAAGGATTGCCCTGACGAAGTGCAAGACTTTGTCGGCTATGCACTCCACTGGGCACAAAGAGGCGGAAAGTCGCCAGATGCGAAACCGTTGCAAGGATTCGGCAATGCCGGAGTTATAGAAATTGTCGATGACTTCGATGGCAATACTTACCGTGCCGTGTATACGGTAAGGTTTCCAAAGGCGGTTTATGCCTTACATGTTTTTCAGAAAAAATCACGCAAGGGCATAGCCACGCCAAAATAGGAGATTGAACTTATCAAAGCACGGTTAAAACGGGCAGAAGCACATTATGCGGCGGATTGCCGAAACACAGGATAAAACATCATGAGTGAAACACACAACGAAGAAACACGAGTCCTCGCCAGCAGTGGCAATATTTTTGCCGACTTGGGTCGCCCTGATGCAGAAGAAGCCTTTGCCCGTGTGCAACTGGCCCAACAAATTGCAAAAATTATAGAGCGTAAAGGATTGAGCCAAAAAGAGGCCGCCGAACTTATTGGGCTAGACCAGCCCAAAGTTTCCGCCTTAGTAAGGGGGCGGTTATCCGGGTTCTCCACTGATCGCTTACTTCGTTTCCTAATGCTGCTAGGTCAAGATATTGACATTGTGGTTAGAGATAAACCGAACAACCACCCCACAGCACATATAAGCGTAGTTATCGCCGCTCAACTTGGCGCTTTTACCCACACCTGATTTTAACCCTAATCACCGTTAATGCCCCGTCCGCCGCTTTATGCCAAAATTCAAGATATTTAGTTTATGGGGGGGGCGCTCTGGGTTGGCAAATTTGACAAGGTCTAGGGCGTAAGTCGGCGTTTCGGTCGGTAGGCGGGTGAAACCATAATGGGAACAACAATCCTCCGTATCATGCTTGGCGGTCAGCGGGACGGGCTTGGCAAATTCACTCACGATTTGGTTGCTTTCAAGCGTTTCATACCGTCAATTTGTTCCTCAGTTGCTGGCGTGTCCAACCAATCCAAGACGTTTTGGAAGGTCTGGTTGTCCACATAAAGTGAAGTTTGGTCAAGGATTACGCTTTTCGCTTCTTTCAGTGCCGATGCCATCATGAATTGTGAGCGGTTAGAACCAAGCAATTCGGCAGCTTGGTCAATAAGCAATCTGTCGTATGCCTTTGCCCGTAAATGGATATTCACTTCGGCGGGGGCGTGTTCTGTTCCCATAAATCCTGTCTCGGTTAAATCAATCTGAATTTTCACAATTAACCAAATGTGTTGCAAATGTCAATACGAAAACAAGACAAGAGATTTGACACAAGCTTATAACCCTTTTGAATCAATAGGTTATTTGCTCCATAAATCAGTGACAAAAAAGCTTATTTTTTAGAAAAATACGCTGTTAAACTTAAAATAACCAAGCTCAAAACTGCGAATACTTGGACAAAAACTAAAATTTGCGGAAAAAAATCAGGTAATATCAGTTTTTGTATCAATTCTAATGAGAATGGGAATGAGAATAATGTGTATGTTGGTATCAATTCCAATGATGTGCTTGTAGCTGATTGAGAAAATCCTACATTGGTCAATGTACCAACTGACAAAGACATTAATACCGCTTTTTTTATTAACTCAATACCACTATCATTTATAATGGTAACGTAAAATGAAGCGGAATATAGGTATATTTCAAAATAGCTTTTTATGGCAAGGGTTATACGTTCCTCTGATTTTAAACTACTTGTTTTTTTATTATCCAAAGCATCGTTACCAAAAGCCATTATGATTTCTAAGCTCCGTGAAACAAATCGATAGCCATTTAATCCTAAAAATATAGAGGTAACCCAATATGGATAATTACAAATTAAAAGAAAGCTGAAAATCATAAAAAATAAACTCGTAACGAAATTATAGGAATTTCGATCTTTGATTAGTTTTTTCTTATCTTCTTTGTATTTTGAATAAGCAAAAAAATACTTTGACTCTTCTGACTCTTCTGACTCTTCTGACTCTTCTGATTCTTTCGGTTCTTGAATCTTTTTCTTCGCCATATCAGCGCAAAAGTAATCTACAAATGGGTAACTAAGCATTTTTTTAAAACTTATTGTTTCAAAAAAATGCTTATATTTATTAGATAGCCAACTAATTACTACGTTACCCAAACAAATAAATTTTTCAAATATAAAAAAGACAAATAGATAATATAAAACTACACCGACGATTGTTAAAAAAAGTTCCATGATTATTTGATATTTGTAATTTCTGTTGAAAATTAACTTGAGTCTAACGTAGAGCAAAGACATAGCATAGGTATTTGTTCCAGCCATTCAAGGGCGTATTTATTGTTTTTTAGAAAGGGTTACAAACTCACCCAGCCAAGTTATCGGGCGATGGCTTGCGGTTTCTGCGCCTGTTAATCTGTGCCTCGATGTCGGGAGCTATGCCCCATACCGCCAATCAAAAACATAGAACTGCGCAAGCAAACTTTCAGGAATGCGCTCAGGCCATGCGTCCGTTTTGATTATCTGTAGATGGTTGCCACGGTCAAAAGTAAGTGTCAGCACTTGCGCATCATGGAAGCTTGGCCAGTCGCCGAACCGCTCGATGAGGAGCTGGCTCTGCCCTATCTCTGAGACGATGTCCGCCGCAGTATTAGGAATCGGGCGCTCTAGCCAAGCCGCATCATTCATGATGACAACGTAGTCAAATCAAATCGCCTGCTTAATCCGCGCCAAGGCGTTTTCCAAGTTCGCCATGCTGGTGGCGATGGAAATGCGGATATGGCCGGGGCAACCGAACGGCGAACCGGGCACTAAGGCCACGCCGGCTTTTTCTATAAGGTACTCGGCAAACTCCAAGTCATCATTAATGCCATCAAGGCGGTCGATCAGCTTTTGGACATTGGGGAAGACATAAAAGGTGCCGTCAGTCTCCAAGCACTCGATGCCGTCAATGGCGTTCAGCTCGGCCACCACAAAATCATGGCGTTTTTTAAATTCCAAGCACATCTGGTCGATGAAGCTTTGATCGCCCGTCAACGCCGCTTCGGCGGCCACTTGCGAGATGGAGGTCGGGTTGGAGGTGCTTTGTGATTGGATGGTGCACATTGCTTCTATCAAATCGGCAGGGCCTGCGGCATAGCCGATACGCCAGCCGGTCATCGAATAGGCTTTTGATACGCCGTTCATCACCACGGTGCGGTCATAAAACTCAGGATGGGCGTTGAGGATATTGACGAACGTGCCTTTTTCCCATAACACATGCTCATACATATCATCGGTGGCGATAATGATGTTAGGATAGTCTTTCAGCACCTCGCCCAACGCCGCCAGTTCCGCCAAGCTATAAGCGACACCGGACGGGTTGGAGGGGCTGTTGATGAAAATCAAGCGGGTTTTGTCGGTGATGGCGGCGCGTAATTGCTCAGGGGTCATCTTAAAGCGTTGCGCTTGGCTGGTTTCGACAATCACCGGCACACCGTCCGCCAACAACACCATATCAGGGTACGACACCCAAAACGGCGCCGGAATAATGACTTCGTCACCGGCGTTTAGCAACGCTTGCGTCAAGTTGAACGAACTTTGTTTGCCGCCACAAGACACCAAGATGTGTTTGGGTTGATAATCCAAACCATTGTCGGTCTTAAATTTGGCGATAATGGCTTTCTTCAATCCGGGGGTGCCGTCAACTGCGGTGTATTTGGTAAAGCCGCTGTTGATGGCCTTAATCGCCGCCGCCTTGATATGCTCAGGCGTGTCAAAATCCGGCTCGCCCGCACCTAGGCCAATAATGTCCCTGCCCGCTGCCCGCATGGCGGCGGCCCGTGCGGTGATGGCTAGGGTAGGGGATGGTTTGACGGCTAGAACCCGGTTGGAAAGTGAGATGCTCATAGTAGTATGTTGTCTAAACAGAATGTAAAATGTTGGCGATTATAGACCACAATTATACACGATGGGCAGGAGCTTACTAAACGCATCGCGATAGCCATCTAAAACAGGACTATTAATAAGGTAATAGAAGTTACGCATTGACGGTCAGGTTACAATATGTCTTTTAAAAAGTCACATACAATTGCCAGCAGAAGAGCAGACCATGATAAGGACAATCACCCGTCCCACCTCAGCCCGTTGCACCCTGCCG
>JAQTNZ010000163.1 GCA_028713595.1 Methylovulum sp.
AACACTTCAAAAGCGAGGGTGGGCAGGGCCATCAGGCGAACCCAAACAAGGCCCCTAGCAGGCCGCCAACAACGCCGCCCCAGACGACCAGCCAGCCTAGGTGTTCGCTGATGATGCGCTGCACCATTTCTTTCACCAGTTGTGGGGTCAGCTCGCCCAGGCGTTTGTCAATCACGCTTTCGATTTTCAAGACGATGTCGGCGCTGATTTTACGCGTGTCCAGGCCTTGGTGCAGGGCGTTTTTGAACACGTCAGAATGCACCGTGTCGGTCAGGGTGGCGCGCATTTTGTCGCTAAACGGCTCTTTCAGTGGGGCCAGTGCTTCCGCCCCGCCCATCATCAGCAACATGCCGCCAAATGAGGATTCCATGATGGATGATACCAATCCTTCATAAATCTTGTCATAATTGACGGCATTCAATAAAGGTTCCAGATTTAGCAGGTCGCCGCCTTCTTGCCGTTCTTCGGTTTCGATAAATTTGCCGATGTTGTCGGCGGTAAAAAATTGCTCCATCATCAAGTGCTTGATGGATTGCTTAAAGTCTTCAAAACGTTCGGGGATGACACCGGAGCCGTACAAATAAGGGACTTTTTCAAACAGCATATAAACGGCCAGCCAATTGGTGATGGCCCCGGACAGGGCGAAAAAGCCCACGGATTTGACCAGTTCCTGCTGTAGGGGGCAACTATAGCCAATGACAATAATCAGTGCAGCCACCGCGTTGGTGACAAAGCTATTGTTCAGGTATGTTTTCATGGTAGCTTGTGTAAGCCTATATATCATCTGGTTATGACTAATGAGGGAGTGGGTTTGGTGAATGGAATAATAGTATAACCTTTCCGCTTTGCCAAATTCGAGCAGCAAGCATGTTGTATGCCTGAATATTTTAAAAAAACGCAAATAATTTGATGGTTATCATAAGCGGATACAGTGCTAAAATGTGAATTATTCACACAATTGATGGAAAACCGTCACTAATTATGAGCGTCCAGCTACATTCATCAAGTATTCATAAAGTTCACAGTTCGAGAGAGGAAGCTATGGTTGAATCGAATAGGGTGATGGCGGACATTCTTGATTATTTTAGTGCAGAAATCGCCGCCCGCACCTTCAGATATAAAATCCAATCCGTGTCCCAAGCATTGGGTGTGGCG
This sequence comes from Methylovulum sp., assembly GCA_028713595.1. Lineage (GTDB taxonomy): Bacteria > Pseudomonadota > Gammaproteobacteria > Methylococcales > Methylomonadaceae > Methylovulum. The sequence goes on from JAQTNZ010000163.1 coordinate 1,156, forward strand.
CCCAGTAGCGCACAGCCCAAGATAAACGCCTATTTGCTTAGGTTAAACGCCGATTTGGCGCAGACGGCAACCCGTCAGGAGCAGCAACGCTTGTCGATGTTGAGCAGCGCCTTCAACCAATTGAAAGACTCTTCCCGCACCCATGCCAAGCGGGATTTGGTGTCGGGGGCCTTATCCGGCTTTTACTCGTTGTCGACGATACCCGAACAGGGCAATGCCGGATCGTTCAGCCATAAGGAATTGCGGTCGCTGGCTTTTTTAGGGCTGGCGGTGGCGTATTACGAATTGGGCGATGCCGACGGGTTGGTGGCCGAAAAACTGGCGTTCGCCATTTATGAGCATCCGACAACCGCGCTCCAATTCCTTGATCGCAGCCATTTTGAGCATTTCCAACGCATTTTTGGGCAAGCGCGTGATGATACGCGGTTTATTGTCAACGAAGGCATTGCCACCGACACCCAACACGGCGTGATGTGGCTGCGTTTTGCGCTGGGCCAGGCATGGTATCATGATGGTGTCCACGGCAAGCTGGCGCGCTTTGATTGGAAAGAAGCCTTTGCCGCCACTGAGCTGTTCAATAAGCAAGGCGGCTATGAGGGCTATACCGATTGGCGGTTGCCGCGCATTGAAGAATTAAAGGCGTTGATTGACCTGGATGCCGGGGATAGCAAAAAATCGATACATTTTATCAACAACCAAGTGTTTCCGAAAAACTATGATTTGATGTGGTCGTCATCGCCCAGTTCTTATAATGACAATGTCGCGTGGATTGTTGACTTTACCAGCGGCAGCGCCTTTTATGGCAATATCAATTATGGTTACGGTGTCAGGCTGGTGCGCACCCTGTAATGACATTTGTTGCCGCCCCCCGCCGTGATGCCCACCCGCCTTGCTTTTTACTTTTTTCATGGAGCCGCCATTGTTGCGTATTGCCTTAACTCCCGGGGAACCTGCGGGTATCGGCCCTGACCTTTGCATTCAACTGGCGCAGCAAGATTTGCCTTGCGGGTTGGTCGTCATCGCCAGCCCCGAACTGATGGCCCAACGTGCCGCGCAATTGGGCATCCCGTTACAGCTTGACGTTTTTGATAGCCAGTCGTCCGCCCAGCTGCACCGGCCCGGCCACCTGGCTATACTGCCGGTGGAGCTGGCCGCCCCCGTGCAAGCGGGCCGTTTGGATGCGCACAATAGCCGTTATGTCCTAAAAACCATCACCAAAGCCGCCAGAGGTTGTCTGGACGGGCTGTTTGCCGCGATGGTCACCGCCCCTGTCCATAAAGGCATCATCAATGATGCGGGCTTGCCGTTTACCGGACACACCGAGTTTATCGCCGAGCTTACGGGTGGGCATCCGGTGATGATGCTCACCACCCAAGGCTTGCGGGTGGCGTTGGTGACCATCCACCTACCGCTGGCTGAAGTCAGCCCGGCGATTACGCACAGCCGCCTGCGGACGGTCATCCGCGTGTTGGAACAGGATTTGCGCCAGCGTTTCCATCTTGACAGGCCGCGCATCCTAGTTTGTGGTTTGAACCCCCATGCCGGTGAGGGCGGGCATTTAGGCAAAGAGGAAATTGAGGTCATCGAGCCGGTGTTGGAAAGCTTCCGTAACCAAGGCCTGGATCTGGTCGGCCCCTTACCGGCGGACACCTTGTTTACCCCCAAATATCTCGACCATGCCGATGCGGTGTTGGCGATGTACCACGACCAAGGCTTGCCGGTGCTAAAATATAAGGGTTTCGGGCAAGCCGTCAATATCACGCTGGGCTTGCCGATTATCCGCACTTCGGTTGACCACGGCACGGCCTTGGATTTGGCCGGCATGGGCACCGCCGATGTCGGCAGCCTCCAGGTCGCCTTACACACCGCTTTGAGCATGGCCCAAGCCTCAACCCCCACATTGTTATCATCATGACCCATACCCCCCGCAAACGTTTCGGGCAAAACTTCCTGCATGACCACTCCATTATCCATGACATGCTCGCCAGCATAGCCGCTAGGCCCGATGAGCATTGGGTGGAAATCGGCCCGGGCATGGGGGCGTTGACCGAACCCTTGCTAAAAACCGGTGTCCGCTTGGATGTGGTCGAACTTGACCGGGATTTGGTCGTGTGGCTTGCCAACAAGTTCGGCCAAGCTGCCCGTTTGACTATCCACAGTGCCGACGCCTTGGCGTTTGACTTTTCGCAACTGGCCGAGGGCGATGAAAAACTGCGCGTAATTGGCAATTTGCCCTACAACATTTCCACGCCGTTGCTGTTCCACTTGTTGGCCAGCACAACCTGTATTGAAGACATGCACTTTATGCTGCAAAAAGAAGTGGTCGAGCGCATTTGTGCCTCCCCGGGCAGCAAGCAATACGGGCGCTTAAGTGTCATGATGCAGTATTACTGCGAACCGGAATTGCTGTTCATGGTGCCGCCGGAAAGCTTTGACCCTGCGCCCAAAGTCATGTCCGCCGTCGTCAGGCTGATACCGCACCGCCAGCCCCCGGTCGCCGTGCGCGATATTGCCAAGCTCGGCCAGATCGTCACCGCCGCCTTTTCGCAACGCCGCAAGACCTTGCGCAACTCCCTTGGCAAGGTCTTGACCGAAGAACAGATCCGCTCCGTAGGCATTGACCCCACCGCCCGCGCCGAAACCTTGGCATTGGCCGATTTTGCCAGATTGGGCGATTTGTTATAAGACGCGCATCTAGGTACGGCTGCGACAATCTGTCACGCGGCAATCTGTCACATTCCTTTTTCGCGTCATTGTCCGTAAGATAAAGCCAACTCTTGAGATGCACGCTCCTTCCTTGGAACCTTAGAGTTTTTATATCCTTCTCTTTAGCGGCTGATAAAGCCGCTTTTTTTTGCCTGCGGTTTTGTAAGGCCTTTTTTTCGCCCTCATTTGTCGCAGTGTTCCCCGTGTCCCCATCACCTCCGCGACAATCTGCCACGCGGCAATCTGCCACATTTTCTTTATCCGCCGTTAGCCGTAACATAGGCCCAACTCTTGAGATGCGCACTCCTGTCCTTGGAGCCTTAGAGTTTTTATATCCTTCTCTTTAGCGGCTGACACAGCCGCTTTTTTTTGCCCACAAGTTTGCCGGCCCCGCCATTTCCCCATTTATACTGATACCCTAGTATTTTTTTGCTAAAAAACAGCAGAATGTGACATAGTTACTACCAACTCTTCGATTACCATGTTAGCATTTCTGACCCGTACCCGTCTGGCTTGCGTTATCAGCAGTCAGGTGCGTTTTTTATTAGCTATCAGATTTTTCCAGTGTCTGATTGATTGGCTGTTTAATCAACAGGAGATAATTATCCATGTTAGAAATTTGCGACGGTTGTGCCTGTTCCGAAGGTGAATTGCACGAATCGTTTTGCACCCAGGAGATTTGCCCCTTTTGCGGCGCATTATTGGCATCGTGTGGCTGTATGCCTAAGGTGCTCAAGCTCACGCCGGAAGAGCAACACGCGGTCGATGCCTATATTGACGATGAAATAGAGCCTTTGAAAAGCATCAATGAAAGGTGGGCGCAGGCGTTGGACGAAAAAGGCAGGGTGCCGTTCCATGCCGTTAAGGTTGAGGCCGAGTCAGTGTAATGGGCCTAAAAATCCGCTTAATCGCTTGACTTGATAGTTATTTTAGTCGGATAGTAAGCGTGGGAAGGGAGCGTTTGGGCTTAGGTTTGGATTAAGAATCTAGGCTTTGACTGTTCGGCTTACCGATTTTTGGCGGCCCTTATCGGCAGTATAACGTCGCCAAACGCTTTAATAACTACAATAACCTATCCAATTTGGAGGATTTTATGACCCAGCAACATTCGACAGTCTTAATTATCGGCGGCGGCGCGGCAGGCGTTTCGGTCGCCAATAATATGCGAAGGCAAAACCCGACCATTGGCATCACCCTCGTGGAGCCTTCGGAAACCCATTATTACCAGCCCGGTTTCACCATCGTCGGCGGCGGGGCGTATACCTTGGCGCAAACCCAACGTAAAGAAGCCGATTTGCTCCACCCTTCGGTCAACTGGCTAAAAGACTACGCCGACACGTTCCAACCGGAGGCCAACACCGTCACCTTGCGTTCGGGTGATGTCATCGCCTATGACTATTTGGTGGTTTGCCCAGGCTTGCAATTGGATTGGCATAAAATTGACGGCTTGCGGGAAACCTTGGGTAAAAATCAGGTATGTAGCAATTATTCGCCGGAAACGGTCGAATACACCTGGGAGTGTATCCAAAACATCCAATCGGGCACCGCCTTGTTCACGCAACCGCCGATGCCGATCAAATGCGCGGGTGCGCCGCAAAAAATCATGTATCTGGCCGCTGACCGCTTCCGCAAAAAAGGCATCTTGGATAAGTTTGCCATTGAATTCTGTAACGCCGGCCCCGTGCTGTTCGGTGTGCCTTTTTTCGCCAAGGCCTTGGCGAAAGTCGTCGCCGATTACGGCATCAGCACCGCGTTTAACCATAACTTGGTCGCCATTGATGGCGATGCCAAACTGGCGACCTTTGAGGTGACTGACAGTGACGGCAACAAAGAGCGCGTGACCAAAGCCTTTGATATGATCCATGTCACGCCACCGCAAAGTGCGCCGGATTTTATCAAGCAAAGCCCCTTGGCAAATGCCGCAGGCTGGGTCGATATTAATGACAAAACCATGCAGCACAACAGATACCCGAACATTTTTGGCCTAGGCGATGCAGGTTCCACCGCCAATGCCAAAACCGCCGCCGCCGTGCGCAAACAAGTGCCGGTGGTGGTGGACAATATTTTGGGGCTTATCGACAATAAATCCGTCATCGAAGGTTATGACGGTTACGGCTCTTGCCCGTTGACCACCTCCTTGAACACGGTCATGCTGGCGGAATTTTCTTATGCCGGTAAAGTGACCCCCTCGTTCCCTTGGCTAGACCCTAGGGCTAACCGTTCCATCTGGTGGTGGGGCAAAACCACGGGGTTCCCCTGGCTGTATTGGCATATCATGATTAAAGGCTACCGCATTGATATTCCTCATCTGGAATCTTATGCAAAACGCTTTGTAAGCCAAGAATAACAGCCTGTTGGGTGGCCGGTGGCGCAGTTTTTCCGCCCCGGCTTCACACTGGGGCCAAGAAATTTTGCAGACAGGCAACTTAAGGTATACCCATGCAGAGTTTATTTGTCATATTAGTCGTTATCAGTT
>JAQTNZ010000164.1 GCA_028713595.1 Methylovulum sp.
CCACCAAACCCCAAAAACCTCCCCCATCCGGCAAGCGGCGGCGCTTATCAGCGTGACCGTTTACATTAATTATCAAAAACATAGCCGCGCCTTAACGGGTTATGTGAACTATTCACGGTTTTTTGGGGTACTAGTTAATTTTATTGTCGGGCTGATTTTTGTATAGTCCGCACGGGGCCATCGCGCCAGGGGTTAAGGCCATCAGCGCCCTGCCCTAACGGCAATCCCATACACTTCAAACGGTCAAGTTTTCGGTTTTTGGAGCGCGGGCATCCTGCCCGCTGGTGCGGTCAATAGCCCTGCGCCCCCAAAAACCGAAAACTTGACCGCTGAGAATATACCATCAGTACCCCCTTTGGAGAAACCATGAAACTGTTTGCCGCCCTTATCCTGTGGTCAGTGTCCGCTTACGCCGTGGCCGACAACAACTTGCCGATAGAGTTGACCCCGTTGCCCGGGCAAAGCAGCGTGACCATCGGTAAGGACATGAGCGCTTATGGCCGTTGCGGCGGCGCGGACGTTGCCATTGTCGGCATTGTCGAAGGCCCGTTCACCAATGCCGACACCTTCTCCGCCGAACCTGACACCACCGATGTGCGGGTGAAGGTGCAGGGCAAAGACCACTCTTACGGCTATGCCCTCTCGGATATGAACATCGTCCGTTGTGTCACCACCCCCAAAGGCCCGCGCCTGTTGGTCGGCAGCGTCTGTTCGGGCAGCAGTTGCACGGACGCGCTCCACTACCACATCATCAACCCCAGCAACGGCAGCGTTTTCCCCCGCGAAAAAGCCACTAAAGACTGTGACAGCGATTGCGTCAATAAAACTTTAGGGGGACAGTTTGCTACCGACTAAGCGGCCCTGTTAGAGCTTTGCCGCTCAATAAGCCCCGACAAAATCCGGTTTGCCCAAGGCCACGCCGTTATGGCGCAAAATCGCGTAGGCGGTGGTGACGTGGAAATAAAAATTGGGTAAGACAAAGTCCAGCAGGTAGGGCAAGCCGACAAAATGCAGTTCGCGGCTGGGGGTGCGCACGGTGATAGCTTTGTCCTCTTGGCCGTCCACCTGGTCGGCGCTGACGGTTTGCAAAAAGGCCACGGTCTTGGCGATACGTTCTTGCAACTGGGCAAAGTTGGCCTCGTTGTCTTCATAAGCGGGCACGTCAAGCCCCGCCAACCGCGCCGCGCAGCCTTTCGCCATATCGGTGGCGATTTGGATTTGGCGGCTCAACGGGTACATATCCGGGGCCAAACGGGCGTTGACCAACACACTGGGGTCCAGCTGCTGGGCTTGGGCATGGGCGACGGCCTTGTCGAGTATCGCCGACAAGTTGCCGAGCATACGGATAAACACGGGGATGGAGGCTTGGTACAGGGTAATGGACATAATCAGGTTCCGATGGGTTAAAGGTAGCCACGCCCGTGGGCGCGGCCTTGAGTGCTTATGACCGGGATTTGTGGGAAAAATTCAGTGATGGGGTGGGGTCAAAGTGTCCGATAAAAATTTTGTAAATACGTTACATCATCGATAATCAACCGATCTCTATTTGCCCTTATATGTTCGCTTCTTTGGCGTGCCTTGATTGCCCCTTCCATATTTCCAACCAATTGATTTAAATAGGCGACATTATCTAAAGCAACAGGCAATAAATGCCTATCGTCCCATGATTCCAACCAGCCTATCCCGCTATCATATTCAGCCGCTATGTCTGAGGGATTCTGGCCCGTACCGTTATGTGATTGCATAGCCCGCATCATTGCATCAGCAAGTTCCAATCCGGTCACTGTAAATCCCCAATAGTCATCATAGTCACAAAACATTTTTTTTGCATGTTTAAACAAGTCAATACTTTCTTCGTGCCTATCAAGAATTGACAGCACTCTTGCCTTATTCCTTAAGGCCATTGCAGAGCCACGGATATCGGTTTCATAAAGAAGTTTGTGCGCCCTATCATAACAAGATGCTTGGCTGACATAATCACCCATTTCTTGATGTAAAGAGGCTTCAAATAATATAGCCATACCCAAACCAGAGGTATTTTTTGATTTTTCTAATGATGCCTTAAGATCAAGCAGTTGTCCTTTGTAGCGCATTATGGGTTGACCACGTTGTATTTGCGAATTAAGCCTAGTGGTGACTAAATTAAACTCCTCACCCCTATCTTTTATATCTGAATGCGATTCAGATATTATTTTATTGATAATTGACCACGCCCGTTTGGGATTTCCCAAAGAGGCCATAGCCTTGGCTTCTGTTACCTTTAATCGCCTGCCAATGGGTTCATCATGTTTAAGCCGATACTTGTCAACCCATTTCAATAGCGTAAGACAGGTATTGATTTTGCCCAGTTTTCTTTGGGCTTCCGCTTCCAATAACAAAATATAAGACAGTTCTTTTTCGTCTATAGCCCCTTTTCCTTTCTTTAAAATCGAGTGGATTGATTCTAGTATTTCTTTCGGATGTTTTCCAAGCTCCTCTATATTTACGGCATTTTTTTCATTATTGAGCTGCCAACTAACCGTTGACACCTCTACGGCATCATTGCGTAAGTGGTAGCCTTGATGATGGTTACTGCAAAGCAGCACCACATTTCCTAACTCATTACTGCCTCCATCGTGCCGTGGTTTTATATGGTGAAGTTCGTTTGAACAGGTTGCATTTTCAAGATTCCTGGAAACATCAGCATCATTTATTCTTTTGGCTTCTAAGCAACGGTGGCAATGAAAATTATAGAATATTAAAAATTCTTTTCTCTGGCTTTTGGTAATAGCTTTTTTGTTTTTCACTTTTTCTATCATGGCAGCAACTCCGAAGCGTAACCCTTAGGAACCATTATCCCCGTTTTGTTTTTACATAAGCCCTTTAGCTAGGCTGCCAGTTTTAGCGTAAATGCTTATTTGATGTCAATTGCGTTTTTTGCTTAAAGCCACATCATTTAAGAGCGCTGCAATTCATAGCTGGACGTTTTATGAGATTGGAAAAGATATTATTGGCCGTTTTGTACGGGCGAGAGATAAATATCCGGTTTGTAGATTTCCATTATGCGTGAGGGGGTCGCCGATGGTGTGAAACCGTATTTGGCATACAAGGTATGTGCATCTCGCGTTATCAGCATAAATCGTCGAAGGCATTGAAGTTCGGGGTGCTGAAAAATCGCATCAAGCAGTCGTTTTGATAATCCTTGATTTCGATGTGCATCGATAACATAGACATCTGCCAAGTAGGCAAACGTTGCCTTGTCTGTGATGACGCGCCCAAAAGCAACTTGCTCTTGTTCGGCGAAAATCCCAAAACACAGGGAGTTTCCGGCGGCACTGTCAACAACATCAAACGGAACATTCTGAAACCAATGTGTGGTTGACAAAAAAGCATGGACGGCCTTCATATCCATATTTTCGTAGCCAGTAATTACCGTGTAAGATGTCATAATCTGTCCGAATTGAAATAATTGACGTTTGGTTTAAGAGGCAAAGTAAAATGACAAAATTAATTACTTAATTGCTTCATTATTAATTTATCATCGTCATTTTTGGTTTGAAATAAGTTTTTCACCACCTTACACCTTGAAAAAACATGCACTCATTGATAAATAACGCAACAAGGCAGACCCCGTAGGCTGCAAGGCACATTATAGCCTTACGTCCCCCCCACAGCTCCTATATCAGGGTACAGCTTAAGGCCGGATAAAAACAGGTACAAAGGCAGCCACCCTTATCCCCCCACAGGAACCACCATGACACTAGTATATTGCCGCCAGTGTGGCGGACAACTTGACGAGGCCGCCGCCACTTGCCCGCACTGCGCGGCGGTGCAAGCACCCGCCATCAGCCCACCTAAGCCGGTGTCGGCAAAAAAGTCTGGGTTTAAGTTTGGGTCTTGGCCGGATGGGCTGGTGGTGCTGGCTTGGGTGGGGGGTTGGTGGGCGCTCATCAGCCACCCACTCACCCCCGATGATCCGGCGTTCCTGGCCGCCGACGCGTTGGCGCTGGTGTGGATGAGTGTGCTGTTTGCCCCGCCGATAGCCTTTGCCATCCAGCGCCACCTCGTGCCGCCAGTGTGCCAGACAGGCATGGTGGCCGCTATGGCGCTGACGCTGGCCGCTTATCTGCTGGCGGCGGATGCGGGCATCAGCTTCCCCTCCGTCCGCGCCAATTTTACCAGTTTCGCCGTGGCTTATTTTGCCTTCGGCTATCTGGCCGCCTCATGTCGGCATCATGAGGGTTTGCAGCTTATCGCCGGGGTGGCCTTGGTGTTTGCTTATCTGTTTGGGATCATCGGTGGCCTGTGGCTGGTCTTTGCTGTCGGCGATTACACCACCCCCGCTAAAGAAGTCCGGCAACTATCGGACACCGTCAGTTGCCGGACGATCCCCTGGGGCGACTCGACGACGGACAGTTCCGGCGCAACCTTGCATGTTTACCAAGCGTTGGAATGGCTACCCTTTTTGGAACGGGAGCTAGGTAACGCCCCTGTCCATGAGACGGTGTTAAGAACTGGCGAGAAGTGGGAGAACACCTCATGCGAGGCAATTCTGGCGCAGTGGCAAGCAGACCCCACCGACCCAGCCCCAGCCCCCGCCGAACCCCCAGCCGAACCCCCAGCCGAGGCTAAAGACGAAGCACCCGCGCCCCTAACACGTAAGCGCATGACCGTGACCGGCACCTTGGTTTACGGGAGGGATTTTTTTAGCATTACCCCGCAACACGGCAAACCGCTCAGCTTCCCGCTCTATGACACGGTGGCCGAACGGGTGCTGGCGACCTGCCAAGGCGGCGATGTCTGCACCCTGTCGGGCTGGGCCGAGGTTGACGATGAGGGCGAAGGTGAATTGATCCAACTCACCTCTGTCACGCTCGTCCAGCCGATGCTGATAGACGAGCGCAGCCCCGCCGAAAAAGCCGCCGCCCAAGGGTCGAACTCCTTGCCCCCCATGACCAGCATTGGCCGGTTGAGCTACGATGAATATGGTGCTATCAACCTAGACCCTTATAACGCCGCCCGCTTCTCCATCCTTGACAGCAACGACCTGTACTACAAACTGTATGCCCGATGCCGTAACGGCGATGTGTGCAAAGTGACCGGCTTAGGGGTACATGACGGCCGGGGCGACGAGCTGACCGTACTGCAAAGCATCCAGCTCTTAAGGCCCACCCTCACCATCCCCGAAACCGAGGCCAATACGGGGCGCTACTTTGCGTATTTGGAAATGCGCGGCAAGGTGGAGGCCGGACAGGATGACGCAGGCGATGGTTTTTGGTTTCATCTCACCCCCGTCCCGTTGTGGCTCGATAAGGGTGACAAGATCCGCTATAAAATCGCCAACGCCTCGCACCTTGACCAAAAAGCCCGCACCACCCTGACCCAACTGGCAACAAAGCGCGTGACCGTGACCGTCAGAGCGGCCGTGAACAACGCCCAGACCGCTTTTGACAGAAGCGTGGACGTGGATATTTATAAATGAGGGGGAGTGAAAAAACTCACTTAATGGCGATACCCTACCGCCACCCTTAAAAACCCTTGCCCTTAACCACCTTAACCCATCAACGCCTATGAAAACCCTTACCCTCTGTTGCCTGCTCCTGACCACCATCACCCCGGCCTTGGCCGCCACAGGGAAACCCACGACCGTGACCGGGCGCTTGGCGCACGGGTTTTGGGGCTTTAGCATCACCCCGCAAAAAGGCCCACGGATTGACTTCCCCGATGAGGCCTCTTTTAAAGAACAGGTGTGGGCGACTTGCCAAATCGGCGACCTCTGTACCCTGTCCGGCCTGGTTAGGGTTGATGGCAACGGCGACCACCAATTGACCGAACTCACCTCAGTCACCTTGGTCAAGACGCAGACCTTAGACACGCGCAGCGCCGCCGAAAAAGCCGAAGGCCACGGATTGATTCCGATGACCTGTGTCGGTCAGGTGTTCCACTACGGTGAGGCTAGCGGTCTAGGCCCGCTAACCGCCACTGGCATGGTCTACCCCGCCGATAGCAAACTGGCGGCTCCGATAGACACCCGTTGCGAAGAGGGCGAGGTGTGCAAAATGTCCGGCTTAGGCAAGATCATTGACGGCAGCTTTGAGCTGACCGTGATACAGACCATTGAACGCATCAAACCCGACGTTATCATCCCCACCCACGTTAAAGCCACACCCGCACCCGACTCAGAGTATGAACTGCGCGGCCAACTGGAGGCCGGACAGGATGGCGAAGGCGCTGGCTTTTGGCTACGCGGCAACCCATTGGCTAAAGTTGACAGGGACAAGAACTTTTATATCAAGCTGATTGCCACGGCGGCCCTTGACGGCGCCACCCGTGGCAAACTGGCGCAACTGGTGG
>JAQTNZ010000165.1 GCA_028713595.1 Methylovulum sp.
AGGCTTCGACAATCGCCGCGATTTTGTCAGGGTCAACACGGGTCATCAATGGCTTAAACTCGTTGATAGGATGCGCCAGCAACGGCTGTATAGCCTCCACCCACGCTTGCTGCGGCAAGTTTAAAAAGCTCTCCGCCTCAACCGCCAGAGCCGGAATCACTGGCTTTAAATACACTACCAGCAAGCGGAACAGGTTAAGACCCATTGAGCACACCTCATGCAATTCCTGCTCTTTACCCTCCGCTTTCGCCAATAGCCACGGCTTTTTCTCATCAATATACTGGTTGGCCTTATCCGCTAAGGCCATAATCTCACGCATCGCCTTGGCAAATTCGCGGGTTTCGTAAAACTCGGCAATGGTTTCGTGGACATTGACAAAATCGGCAAACAACGCCGGTTCCGAACAGTTTGCCGACAACACCCCGGCAAAGCGTTTGGTGATAAAACCGCTGCAACGGCTGGCGATATTGACCACCTTACCGACCAAATCCGAATTGACGCGCTGGCTGAAATCATCAAAATTCAAATCAATATCATCCACCCCCGCACTGAGCTTGGCGGCAAAGTAATAGCGCAAATATTCAGGGTTCAGATGCTCCAGATACGTCCGCGCCGTGATAAACGTGCCGCGTGACTTGGACATCTTCTCGCCGTTCACCGTCAAAAAGCCATGCGCAAAAATCGCCGACGGTGTCCGCAAACCCGCCCCGTCCAACATCGCCGGCCAAAACAAGGCATGGAAATAAATAATATCCTTACCGATAAAATGGTACAGCTCCGCCGTGCTGTCCTTAGCCCAGAACGCGTCAAAATCCAGCCCTTGCTTGGTGCACAGGTTCTTAAAACTCGCCATATAGCCAATAGGCGCATCCAGCCAGACATAAAAATACTTGCCTGGCGCGTCAGGAATCTCAAAGCCAAAATACGGCGCATCACGGGAAATGTCCCACTGCTGCAAACCGCCGCCCAACCATTCGGCCAGCTTATTGCTGACTTCCGGCTGCAAATGACCGGCGTTCGTCCATGCACTCAGCATGTCGGTAAAATGGGCCAAATCAAAGAAATAATGCACCGAATCCTTAGCAATCGGCTTTTCGCCGGAAATCGCCGACACCGCATTTTTTAAGTCCGTAGGCGAATAGGTTGCCCCGCACACCTCGCAACCATCACCATACTGATCCGCCGCCCCGCACTTAGGGCATTCGCCCTTGATGAAACGGTCAGGCAAAAACATATTCTTAACCGGGTCAAAGGCTTGGGTAATCGTGCGTGAGCTGATATGCCCGGCATCGCGCAAGCGCGTATACACCATCGCCGCCAACAGCCTATTTTCTTCCGAATGGGTGCTGTGATAATTGTCAAACGCCACGCCAAACTCGCAAAAATCGGCAAAATGCTGATCCCAGACTTTGGCAATCAATGCCTCCGGCGTAATGCCTTCCTTATCGGCGCGTAACATAATCGGCGTACCGTGGGTATCGTCCGCACAGACATAATGGCACTGATGGCCGCGTTGTTTTTGGAAACGCACCCAAATGTCCGTCTGGATATATTCAACCAAATGCCCCAAATGAATCGGGCCATTCGCGTAAGGCAAGGCGCTGGTGACAAGAATTTTTCTGTTCAACATGGATAAATGCACAAGATGTAGGGGGAAATTAATAGCGGCATTATGCCATAAAACGGCGTGGGCCGCAGAGTGGGTCAAGTAGTGCGCTTGCCCTGAAATGGTGGGAAGGTAAGCTTTATGTAAGCATCGTATTTAAGGCTGTCTTTGATACTCGCCCGATCCAGTAAATATCTATAAGCAAGCTTCTTAATTTGTCAAACACTGTTTTTATTTATCCAGTACATGGTTATCAACAATGGCATTTTTTGTTACCACATATCAATAAAATTGTAGCTTTCTTTCATGTGATGGAAAATTTATTACATCACTTTGAAACTCAAAAAATAATGTATTGTTTTTTAATAAATCCGAAACAACAGCTTCAATAACGGGCACCGAAACTGCGTTGCCCATTTGTTTATAGACCGCGCTATCGTTATCTAACAATTTATAACTGTCTGGAAAACCTTGCAGCCTAGCACATTCCCTAGGGGTCAAGCGTCTGGCTTTACCGTTTTGGACAATGCCCAAGCGATTAGTATCAGAAGCCGTTAAAGTGATTGAGATGCTTTCGGGGTCAAGAAACTTAAAGACTTCAAAAGACATATTGCCAGCCACCGGATTGTATTTGTTGTCGTTAACGCTTAAATAACCTTTGCTGATTAATGTGTTTAAAATGGCTTCCAAATCGTCTTTGGGGTAAAAAGTTCTGATTTGCTCAAACGTCAACGATTTGCCATCCTGATGGGTTCCGAAGGTTTTTTTTCTACGGTTGGCAATCAACAGATTTAAAAAATCAATTTCCGCTTTACTGCACTCGCCTTTGATGCCTAATTCCCATGAATGGATGGCTTGCCCACCCCGATAATCTATCAATCGGTAGCCGTGCAGTTTTGACAAATCGTCACCGATAACTTTTTTTAATTTGGTGACAAAACCTTCGGTACAGGCGTATTTTTTAGGCACATCCCGCTCAAGGATGTTTTTCACCACGCTAATAGTTTTAGGCTCGGAAAATAACGAGGTTTGCCCATTTTGCTGTTTGAATTTATGTGAATCGGCTGCGCCCACATCAGACAAAAGCGTCATGTTGATTTGACCGTGCAACCTGCCAACGATGTAAATGCGCACCCGATTTTGGGGAACTCCAAAATCACTGCTGTTTAACAAAAAATAATCAACGCTATAGCCAAGATTTTTAAGGCTGTTGATAATGGTTTCAAATGTGCGGCCTTGGTCGTGGGATGTCAGCCCCCTGACATTTTCAAGCAGAAAACCTTTGGGTTTATATTGGGCAAGCAAACGTTCCACTTCAAAAAATAAAGTCCCCCGCGTTTCACCAAAGCCTTTGCGTTTTCCGGCGTAAGAAAATGACTGGCAGGGAAAGCCTGCCAACATAAAATCAAATGCGGGCAATTCGTCAATTTGGGTCACGTCTGAAAAAGGGTTGTGCCCAAAATTGAGTTCATAAGACGCACAGGCATTCTTATCAATTTCCGAGGAAAAAACACAGTCGGTTTTTAAGCCCAATTTTTGGCAAGCCTGTTCAAAACCTAAACGGATGCCGCCCGTACCCGCAAACAAGTCGATAAATTTAATCATAAAACACTTTTTATCCAGTCGGCTAACACTTTAAATTCCGCCAGTGTGTAAGCAACCGTGCAATCGCTGTGGCTGCAAAGGGTCGAGATTGCCGAACTGCGCTGAAAATTACCCGCACCGTCAAGGACGTAGGCTATTTGATAGCCGTTGTTGTGCATCAGTTGTTGGCGGTCGGCGGCTTGCCCCGCTTTTCTTTCAATGGTGCTGTTGGTGGTCACTTGGAAGCTGACTTCTATGCCCACTTTGTTGTTATCTTTTTCCACCACCAAATCAAAAGGCATCCCGCCTTTTTTGTCGTAACCTTGAAGTGTGATAGAGCTGTTCCTGATAATTTTGTAAGCGTCGCCCAAGTCGCCGAGCAAAAAATTGACGATTTCAGATTGTGCCAATTGCCCCAAACGGTTGGCGCTCGCCCCGCCTGTGATGCGGCTAACCATGATATAACGCTGTTTGACAAATTTGATAAGCACATCTTCATCGCCCAGCATTATGCCGATTTCACAAGCCCCTAAACCCGCTTGCTCGGCATAATCAGAGGTTGAGGCAAACAGCAATAGGGCTATCATGTCGCGGGTCAGATCATCCAGAGTTTTTTCAACCGTCAAGCCATTGCCATCAATGGACAGCTTTTTGTTATTTAAACCCTTGACAGGAAGTGCTTTAAATTCATATCGATAGCTTTTTTCTTGCCAAATGAAATCAAAATAATGCTGGCCGTCTTTGCCTATGGGAAATATATCCTTGAATGACCCGCCTAGTTGTTTGATAGGTTCGCCCCCGAAATCAGCCAACACCACCAAATGCTTGAGGAAAAGGTTTGCTGGATAATGTGCCGCTTGTATCAGCTCGAATAGTTGAAAAGGCTGGTTTTTACTTAAAACAAGCAACCGTAAAAAATCTTCTTAGGATTTTAAAAGCAGGGGGAGGATATTGGCAAGGGCGTTTTGGCTTTTCAGTTCCTCAGGCCACCAAAGGGTGGCTTTGGCTCTAAGCTCGTTGATATTTCTATTGTATTTAGTCATTTTTTATTTTTAACTGCTTTTCAGGAGGATAGCATACGCTGTCTACCCCCGATATAAAAGCCTCGATTTTTGTGGATAGTGTACTAATCAACGGTGTGTCTTGTTCTTAAATCAAGGGAATTATAGCTGATACCTTTTAACTGCCCGTTTTGCGAAGTGGGATAAAGTTAAATATGCCTCCACTTCCCCCCCACGTTTGGGGGTATGTCAATGTACCTCGTTGCACTTCGGAGTTGGATTCACGCTATAAAAAGACCCTGAAATCCATATAGAGCCATTATTTTTTAAGGGTGTAAAGGGTGCGGGTGTTTTAGTTAAATTCTAAAAGGCAAGGCTTATGGATACTCGTTTTCAAGTTGGTGCTTGATACGCACGATATGAATATCCCCGCCCTGCTCGTATCTAAAGCGGGCAATATAGCCACTACTGCCAAAATCGATAATAATTTCCCTGTAGTGCATCAAGTCTGGAACGGGCCTAAATCGCTCTGGAAACAGTGAGGCGTTGTCAATTTCCTTTTGGATCGCTGAAATAGCCCGTTTTGAGGCTTCTGGGCTTCGCGTTTTCAAAAAATCCCGCAATCGCACTAAATCGGCTATCGCGGTTTCGGTGTAGATTATTCGTGGCATGGTGGTGTAGGCAATTCATTTTCTGTTCCCCATGAATCCATCCAGGCACTGACTTCATTATGGGTTGCGTGAAGCCCCGTCTCTTTGTATTGGTTGTAGGAATCAATGCAACTTTGGTTAAAGACGTATTCCCGTTCTTTTTGGTCAATAAGGGCGTATATGGCTTCAATCGCAAGAGCGTGAGCGGTGCGTTTTTGCCGTAAAGCAATCTCATTGAGGCGTTGCTTTGCGGTTGCCTCAATGCGGATAGACATAGGGACTGTGGTGGCTGTCATAGTAGGCATACCTGCAAAAAAGTTAGTGTGTAGCGGATAGTATAGCTATGCACTACAAATAGGCAACTAAAAGCGGGTGCAAATAAAAAAGGGGCTAGATTCTAGCCCCTTTCAGGCCTAAAAAAGCTTACCACGACGTTTTAGGTTTATAGCGGTAGGTATAAGGGGCATGGCAGCATTGCACCTCACCGGACAATAAAAAACCCGCCAAGCCATACGGCTTGCGGGTTTATGTGCTTTATTGGATACCAATACACTTAAAATTGGCGTCCCAAGGCGGATTCGAACCGCCGGCCTGTCCCTTAGGAGGGGACCGCTCTATCCTGCTGAGCTATCGGGACAGATACCCTATGATGGGTATTTCCTGGTCATTTTACCATAACTCTAGGTGAATTATGTGTGAAAAATTACCATTTTTAATTTTGCTGTCTTTATAAAGGCGGTGTGTTGCGGATTTTCGCCCTGCAACTGACCGATTTTTAACAGGATACCTTTATGGGTAAATGACCTTGGGCTTAAAGTAAGCGGCGGGATATTTAGGGTCGGTTTTGTCTTCCGCCGCTTCAATCAAGGCTGTGTCAGCATAAATGACGGTCGGTTGGAAGTTGGCGGCCGGATATTTAGGGTCAAATTCGGGTTCGGCGGCGGCTGTTTGGACTACGTCTTTATCAATATAGATGACAGTCGGTTGAAAATTGGCGGCGGGGTATTTTTCATCGGCGGCAAAGGCCCAGAGCGGATTCAGGACGATCACAGCAAAAGCAAAGCCTAACAGGGTGTTGTTCTTCATAATTTAGGAATCTCCAGGTGTAGTAAATTAAATCCAGCCTAGTTCCTCGTCAGCAAAACTGGATAACCTCGAAGTATCGAATATTTTAGGCAAATGCGCAACCGTTTTTGCGGCGGGGCGGCTTTAGGTGGAGGTTTTTGCACTGGCGGTGGGCTGGCCTGTCTGGAAAACGATAACCATAGCCCTCTACCCAAAACCAGCGGCTCCCCTTATACTACAATCACATACCGTACCGCCGATACCCCCACATGCGCAAAGCCCGCCACCCTACCCTTTTAAGCCTAGACCAGCAAGCCACGCTCTTCCAACAATTGGCGCATTTGGAGCGGGCGGGCGTACCCGCCGTCGAGGCATTCGAGCTGATTGCCAAAAACACGCCGCTGTTGCGCA
>JAQTNZ010000166.1 GCA_028713595.1 Methylovulum sp.
CGAACGTGCCGCCGCTGCCGGACACCGCCTATTTTTATTGGGCGGTTTGCCGGATGTCGCCGCCCAAGCCGCCGCCGCTATGCAACAACGCTTTCCGGGTCTTGCTGTTGTCGGCGTACAAGACGGTTTTTTTACTGACTCGGAAGAACCGCAAGTATTGGCAAAAATTAATGCCTCTGGGGCGGATATAGTGCTGGTCGGATTTGGTGTGCCTAAGCAAGAATTATGGTTGGCCCATTATCGGCAGCAATTGAATCCTATTATTTGTATGGGCATAGGAGGCCTGTTCGATTATTATTCAGGCCGTATTCCGCGTGCGCCGGTCTGGTTGCGCGAAATGGGCATGGAATGGGCATGGCGCTTATTGCAGGAGCCAGGCCGCATGTGGCGGCGCTATTTGATTGGCAACCCTTTATTTCTTTATCGCGTTTGGCGGCAACGCCAACAAGGATGATCCATGAACGATGACGAGTTACGCAATGAATTGTTACGCCGTTACAGCCGGCTAGGCTACCGTAGCGGCGGGGTTTCCCTGCGGATGCTGGTAAAACGCTGGCTATGGCGCAGCGTCATCGGTGGCGCTTATTTGCTCAAACGGCTGATTGACATGCTGGCCGCCATTATTTTGATGATTTTGCTCACGCCCCTGTTTGTAGTGATTATGGCCTTGATTTACAAAAGTTCGCCAGGGCCGGTGTTTTACAAACAGATTCGGGTTGGCCGCTGGGGCAAGTTGTTTACCATGTGGAAGTTCCGCTCCATGTATTTGGATGCCGACCAACGCCTGAAAGAAATTATGGCGCAAAATGAAATGGCGGGCGGTGTGCTGTTTAAAATGAAAAATGACCCGCGCATTTTTCCGGTCGGCAAGTTCATCCGTAAAGCGTCGATTGATGAGCTGCCGCAATTATGGAATGTCCTGAAAGGCGATATGTCACTGGTGGGGCCGCGTCCCGCCTTGCCGTCCGAGGTTAACCAATATTCCCTGCAAGACCGTCAACGCTTGGAAGTTATCCCTGGTATCACTTGTATCTGGCAAGTGTCGGGGCGTTCCAATATTCCATTTCCGCAGCAAGTGCAGTTGGACGTACAGTATATCCAGTCGCAATCGGTGTGGCTGGATATTAAGCTGTTGTTGCAGACTATTCCGGCCGTGTTGCTGAGTCGGGGGGCTTACTGATGGAAGCGATTATTTTAGCCGACCGAAAAGGCCAAGAATTGTTGCCGCTCACGGACAACACCTGTATTCCCTTATTGCCGCTGGCGGGAAAAACCGTGTTGGAACATACGTTGGAAGCGTTGGTGCAAGCAGGTTTGCGGCAAGCCCATATCGTTTTGTCGCCCTATGCCGATGAAGTGAAAACCTATTTTGGCAGCGGCGAGCGTTGGGGTATGGCTTTAAGCTATAGCACCAGCCGTGGCGAAGAAGCACCCCTGCATGTGTTGGCGAGCTTGCCTAAGCCCCCCGAACCGCCGTTCTTGCTGATGCGCGGGGATGTGGTGCGCAGCAATGTGTTGGGCGAGTTCTTATTGGTGGCTGAAAAGAATTCCTCGCCCTGTCTGCAAGCCCAATTGGGTGGCTCAAACGGTTTTATCATGCTCTGCCGCGAACCGCGCCCTGCTGCCGTAGCCAATCTTTCTTGGGCACAAACCCGGCAAGCGTGTGCGCAGATTGAGCTGGCAGGGGCCCACGTTGCGGCTCTGGACTCTTTAGCGGCTTTCCATCAAGCCAATTTGGATGCCGCCGCCGGACGTATGGCCTTGTTATTGCCAGGCTTACAAACGGCGCTGGGTATGACCCAAGGCCGCAACACCCAAGCGCACCCACAAAACATCAAACAAGGCATCGCCCTGATTGGTGCTTACTGCAATATCCACCCGTCGGTGGAATTGAACGGCGAGGTGGTCATTGGCGACCATGTGATTATCGACCGTTGTGCTATCATTGCTGACAGCGTCATTTTTCCGCACAGTTATGTCGGCGAAATGGTGGAAGTGCGCAACGCCATTGTCCGTGGTAACGAATTGATCCGCGTTGATAGCGGGGCGGTGCTGAAAATCACCGACACCTTTTTGCTGGCTGATTTGACCACCAACCCCATCCACCACGGCTTGGGCGCTGTCTATAACCGCACTATGGGCCTACTTTTATTAGCCGCCAGTTTGCCCTTGTGGGTATTGGCTGCGGTGCTGGTTATGTTGCAAAAGCCCGCTACGCCATTTGTACGCCAGCACCTGCGCGGCAACCGTATCAAACTTGACGATTTTGGTTTGCCGCAACGGACAGAGTTTACAACTTGGCAAATCCAGGTCAATGTACCGATATTACGTTTCCTGCCACGTTTGTTGGCGGTCATCAACGGAGATTTGCGGGTGATCGGTGCCTTGCCCGTCAGCGTGGAAGCTTCGGCACAACGCATGGCGGATTGGGAAAAATTTGCCGATCAAGCCCCCGCCGGTTTGTTAGGCCCTACGCAATTGCTCATCCCCACCAACGCGCCGGAGGAAGAAAAGTTGCTGAGCGATTCGTTTTATTGGGCGAATTTCAGTATCCGCCAAGATTTCCGCTATCTGGCTTTAGCTTTGCGCAGTTTGTTCTCGCGTAAATGCTGGTGGGCATAAGGGCTGTAACACCGGATCACTGTTGTGGCCTAGGCATTTTTTAACGATACACTTAAAGTATTGAGAGGCTTTTGCATGTCGGTGCTACCCCAAGCCAACAATGGCATCACCCTGAGCATCCGTAGCGAGGCCGGGCAAGTCTCTTTGCTCTGCGAAGCTTTGTATGCGGTATGTGTGTACGCCAGCGGTAATACGGAATGCGCGTTAAAAGTGCAGCAAGCCGTTGCTGAAGCGCTGAACAATATCATCATCCATGCTTACCATAAGCAGCCAAACCAAGAAATTACCGTATGTTGGTCTCAGGAAGAGCGGCAACTGCGCATCCAACTCATTGACACGGGTACGGCAATGGCGTATTTACCCGTTCCGGCCTTACCTGATTTTGAGGCCGAAAACAGCCGTGGCTGGTGGATTATTGACGCTTGCGTTGATGAATATTTTTATCAGACCATCGGTGCCAGCATCGCCGGCCCCGTACTGTATCCAGGCGGTAGCCCTGGCGACATTGCCCTGCTGGCGGCAGGGCCGCACACTAACATCTTGACCTTCTTAAAACGGTTTTAAGGCACTATTGCTAATTAACAAAAATGGATGCTTAACATGATTATTAACGGACAAAAACACCATGGCAGCGATCATGGAAAACGTCACTTTTATCGATTCCAGCACCTGTGCCATTCTCATTTCAGCGTTCAAAGCCATGCAGCTAAAAAAAACCGGACGCTTGGTGCTGGCCGACAGTCCAGTAGTGCAGTCCTTGATCGAACTGACACGTCTGCATACTGTTTTTGAAATTTTGCCGAACCAAAAAAGCGGTATTATCGGCATTGACGGACGGGTGAAATTTGCCATCACAATCATTGGGCCAGTAAATTGAACTATAAGCCTATGCGTATCCTGATCGTTGAAGATGATCGCGTGAGCCGTCTCATTATTGAGCGCAGCTTACTTAAATCCGGTTATGAAACCGTTGCCGTAGATAATATCGATGCGGCTTTGCGTTGCGTTTTAGAAGGTGGCATTCAATTTGTCGTCACCGACTGGTTGATGCCTGGCGGCAACGGCACGGAGTTATGCCAAAAAATTCGCGCCTTAAATTTACCCTCGTATATTTACATTATTCTCGTAACGGCTTTGGAAGATGCCCAATCGGTGGTGCAGGGCATGGATGCGGGGGCGGATGACTTTATTCGCAAACCCGTCCTGTTCGATGAGCTCAACGCACGTATCCGTGCGGGTGAGCGGATTTTGCGCTTGGAACAGGCGCTGCTGGAAAACAATCTGCGGCTTAGGGAGACCAGTAACCAGTTGCTTGCCGCACATGAAACGATTAACCGCGACTTGAAAATGGCGGCGGCCATGCAGCGCAATTTATTGCCTGATGCCGCCACCCAAAGCCAAGGCATCGCCATCGACTGGCTGTTCCATCCCTCCACCCATTTATCGGGCGACATTTTCAATTTTTTTCCCTTAGACGAACGGCACTGCGGGTTTTATATCATTGACGTGGCTGGACATGGTATTGCTTCTGCTATGCAATCGTTCACGCTAAGTCGCTTGCTGTCGCCCGATACCCACGGTGGCAGCTATCTCAAATGCCGTTCGCCCACAACACCTTACCAGCAAACCGTGCAAGCCCCGCCCGCCGTGGTCGGGGCGTTGAACCGCCAATTCCAAACCGACATCAGCAATATTTTGTATTTCACGATGATTTATGGCGTTATTGACACCCAAGCCAAAACCCTTGAATTGTGCCAAGCCGGACACCCGGCCGCACTGTATCAGCATCATCAGCGTCCGGCGGAATTTATCGGCAAGGGCGGTTTGCCTGTCGGCATCATTGCCGAAACCTGCTATGAGGCTGTCCGCATTCATTACCAGCCAGGTGATCGCCTGTTTTTGTATTCCGATGGTGTTACCGAATGCGAATCGCCCACTGGCGAAATGTTCGGGAGCGAGCGCTTGCATCAGGTGGTGGAGAAAACCCGTGGCTTACCCGTGGCGGAAGCCATCCGTGCTTTGGATATCGCCATCCGCTCATGGCATGGCGGCATCGGTTTTGAGGATGATATTTCCTTGCTGATGTTGGCAATGTGAAATGGCGGGTGTCTTACGCTTGACAGTCCTAACGTGGATTCAACTTTGAAGTGCAATCCCAGGTACCATACGGCCTCTTGCGTCCGTTCAGCAAAAATATCGCATGGTAGGGGTAATTAGGGGGGGGCGATCAATGGGGGCATAACCCAAAGCGTAGGCCGACACTTGACCCCCTTTCGCCGCTGGCCTTATGATTTTTTTAAAATCTTACCTGCCATCATTAGGCTATTACGCTAACTAAAATGCTATGACTCTATTCACCAACCGTTTGGTCATTGTTTCTGGTTGCCTGTTGCTGTCGGCCTGTGGCGCGTGGGAGCATATCCCGCCCCCCACGCCACAGGGGCAAAAGGCTTTTGCCGCGCCCGACCGTTCCACGCGTTTTTCCAATATCAGCGCGGTGGAAGCGTTTAAGACTGACACCCAAAACATCACCGATTATTTGTTGTATGATGGTGACGACATCAATATTGAAGTCATCGGTAGGCCGGAATTGTCAGGGATGCAACGCATCGGCCCGGACGGCAAAGTCACCTTGTCGGTGGTCGGTTCGGTATCGGTGCGTAACCTGACCCGCGAACAGGCGGCCGCGACCATCAACCAAGCCTTATCGCCGTATTATCTGAACATCTACACCACGGTGCGCGTGGAACATTACAATTCCAACCGTGTCATTATCATTGGCCGTGTCGAACATCCGGGCGAATTGCAGTTCAACACGCCGCCCAATTTGCTGGACATTCTGGCGCAAGCGGGCGGGATGCCCTTGTTGCGCAAAGAACAAGTGCTGACGCGCTGCGCCATTATCCGCAAAGAAAAAATCCTTTGGATAGACCTGACCCGCTTGCTGACCGGCGACACCAGCCTGAACGTGCCGCTGCAACGCAATGACGTGGTCTACATCCCCGATGCCACCGACACCTCGGTGTTCGTGCTGGGTGCGGTCAATGCCCCAGGGGTGTTCCGCCTCACCCCGCAAATGTCGTTTATGGATGCCTTGGCGGGGGCGGGCGGCCTGACCAAAGACGGCAATTCCCATGCAATCCACCTGATCCGCCCCAGTGCCAACGCCAACATGCAAATCGACATCAGCGACTTGCTAAAGCCTAACGGCCAATTGAATGTCGCCATCAATGAAGGTGACATTATCTATGTGCCTAGACACACTATCAGTAAAATTGGCTATATGGTACAACAGCTCAACCCGTTCAGCACCTTATTCACCATTAGCCAACTGGGCGCGGTAATCCCTTAATCCGGGCGTGTCGGTTGCGGCCGGGCAATGTCGTAAATTCTAGCGGGTGGAAGCCTCCCGTCCGGGTATCAGGGCCTTGCAGGCAGTCTGGCAACAGGCGGCTTGATACATAAGTGCGAAAACAGGCGGGGAGCAATAATGACTGATAAAGGCGGCCATGAAGGTGTAAAGCCCCGAAAACCCATTCGCTGCGAGACAGGAGTCGAGTAGTCCCCAGAAGCGATAGTGCCTGTGTTTTCACGAAGCGAAGCGGAAGTGAAAATGCAGGCTATACGAAATCGCGTCGAGTCATTGGAGAGCATGTGAGCTAACC
>JAQTNZ010000167.1 GCA_028713595.1 Methylovulum sp.
GAGGGGGTCAGCCGGGCCACCACCCGTACCGTGGTCAATTCCGCATTTAGTATTTTAGGCCTTGATTTTATTCTTACCGCTCTCATGTTTGGAGACAATTGACATGCAGCACACCAGTACCCAGGACACGCTTGTCGGACTTTTTGTCGCGGCAGGGATTGCCGGACTGTTTTTTTTGAGTTTTCAAGCCAGTAACTTAAGCTCGTTTACCCAAAAAGACACCTATACCGTGACCGCCCGGTTTGATAATTCCGGCGGCTTAAAAATCAAGTCACCCGTATCGGCGGCGGGCGTTAAAATCGGCCAAGTCAGCAATATCAGTTTTGACCCGAAAACCTACCAATCGGTGGTGGTCATGCAAATTGAAGCACAATACAACACCTTGCCCGATGACACCACAGCCAGTGTATTTACGGCAGGGTTGTTGGGTGAGCAATATGTCAGTCTGGAGCCAGGTGGGTCGGAGACATTTTTAAAAGACCACAGCGCTATCGATATTACCCAGCCCGCCATCATTTTAGAAAAAGCGATTGGGCAATTTTTATTTAAAGCGGCGGAAGAGAAAAAGTGAGCGGCTTGCAGATTAGCGACCAAGGCAATGGCTATTTTGTCATAGAGGGTGATTTGACCTTTGCCACTATAGATAAACGCACCATCACCGACTTGGTTTTTTTAAATACGGCCAAAACCGTTACCCTAGATTTAAGCCACGTTACCAATTCTGACAGTGCCGGATTGGCATTGATGATTGAATGTCTCAAATATGCCCGCCACTACCAAACCCAGCTCAGTTTTAACAATATTCCCAAACAATTGCTTAACCTTGCCAAACTGAGCGGCTTGGATGACACCTCTTATTTTACCTATCAGCCTGAGCGCTGAGTCTATTTAGCAGGAACAGCAACAACATGGATAAATTAATCATTACTGGCGGCACCCGGCTTGCTGGAGAACTGCGGATATCCGGCGCCAAAAACGCCGCCTTACCGATTTTGGTCGCCACTTTATTGTCAGAAAACCCCATCAGTGTTGGCAATATTCCACATTTGCATGACATCACCACCACGATGGAATTGTTGGGGCGTATGGGTGTGCATTTGCTGGTTGATGAAAAAATGAACATCGAAGTCGATAGCAGTACCATCAACAGCTACGAAGCCCCTTACGAGCTAGTTAAAACCATGCGGGCATCGATTTTGGTATTAGGGCCGTTGCTGGCACGTTTTGGTGAAGCCCATGTTTCTTTGCCGGGCGGTTGCGCCATAGGTACCCGTCCGGTGGACATCCATCTGAATGGCATGATAAAAATGGGGGCGGAAATTACCGTTGAAAACGGTTATATCCACGCTAAGGCCAAGCGCCTGAAAGGTTGCCGGCTAGTATTGGAACAAGTGACCGTGACCGGCACCGAAAACCTGTTGATGGCGGCGACGTTGGCAGAAGGTATAACCATTATCGAAAATGCCGCCAAAGAGCCGGAAGTGACCGATTTGGCGCATTTCCTCAATAAAATGGGCGCGAAAATTTCCGGTATCGGCACGGATGTGCTGACCATTGAAGGTGTTGAAAAACTCGGCGAGAGCGGTATCCATTACGACATTCTGCCTGACCGCATCGAAACCGGCACCTATCTGGTGGCGGCGGCCATCACAGGTGGCAAGGTCAAGCTGAAAAAGACCCGCCCAGACATTCTCGATGCCGTTCTGGATAAGCTCATTGAAGCCGGAGCGGACATCACCACGGGCAAAGATTGGATACAATTGGACATGCACGGTAAAAAACCCAAAGCGGTGTCTTTGCGTACCGCCCCCTATCCGGCTTTCCCTACCGATATGCAGGCGCAATTTATTGCCTTGAATACCATCGCCGAAGGCGTGGGCGTGATTACCGAAACCATTTTTGAGAACCGCTTCATGCACGTCCAGGAACTGCACCGCATGGGCGCGGACATCAAGCTGGAATCCAACACCGCCATTTGTACCGGTGTCAAACGCCTGACGGGTGCGCCCGTGATGGCGACTGACCTACGCGCTTCCGCCAGCTTGGTGATTGCCGCCTTGGTTGCCGAAGGTAGCACCTTAGTTGACCGCATTTATCATATTGACCGTGGTTATGACCACATTGAAGAAAAACTGACGCAACTGGGCGCCACCATCCGCCGTGTTGCCAAATAAAAGGTTGCCCCATGCTGACGATTGCCGTATCCAAAGGCCGCATTTACGAAGAAGCCCTGCCGTTTTTGGCGGAGGCCGGTATTATCCCGACCGATGACCCTTCAACTTGCCGAAAGCTGATCCTACAAACCACCCGCCCCGATGTGCAACTGGTCATTATCCGCGCTACTGACGTACCGACTTTTGTCGAATACGGCGCTGCGGATTTGGGCATTGCCGGTAAAGATGTGCTGCTTGAACACGGCACGGAAGCGTTATACGAACCGTTGGATCTGAACATTGCCCGTTGCCGCCTGATGACCGCCGCGCATAAGGATGCACCGCCCATTACCGGACGGGTACGGGTTGCCACCAAGTATGTCAAAACCGCGCAACGCTATTTCGCCAGTTTAGGCATCCAGGCGGACATCATTAAATTGTATGGTTCTATGGAACTCGCCCCGCTGGTGGGCTTGGCCGATTGCATCGTTGATTTGGTCGATACCGGCAACACTTTAAAAGCCAATGATTTGGAGCCGCGTGAACTGATTATGAACATTAGCTCCCGTTTAGTGGTCAACAAAGCCGCCATGAAAATGAAGCATGAAGTGATTGCGCAATTGTTGGCGCAGTTTGAAATGACGCTGGCGAAAAGGGCGTAAATTTAGTGGGGGGGGGGCGAAAGATTATGATTCAAAGATTGTACATCCATAATTTCAGATGCTTGGAAAACTTTGATCTATCATTAAAGGATTTGGAGTCGGCTCTGCTGATTGGTAAAAATGGCGTAGGCAAGTCTACTATTGCGTATGCGTTAGAAGTATTTCAGCGTATCGGACGAGGTATAAATAAGGTTGGTGACCTTGTGAAGCCTAGCGATTTTTCTCGAGGGGACACTAATGTACCGATGCGTTTTGAAATTGAAACCCTATTAAATAATAAGCTTTATCACTATATTCTTGCCTTAGAGTTACCAGAAAATTTTTATGAATTGAAAATATTAGAAGAACGGTTATTTGTTGATGGTAAGCCCATTTATTCGCGCGAGGGTGGGCAAGTTAGTCTCCACAAAAATATATCTTCTTCTTCTTCTTTTATTATTGATTGGCATTTAGTGGCCTTGCCTATTATCCAAAAACAATCGGATAAAGACCCTCTGTATATTTTCCAATCTTGGCTGGCGCGGATTATGATACTGATGCCGATTCCAAGGCAGATGAAAGGGGATTCCAATGGTTCAACCTTATATCCTGAACGGGCGGTATCGAATTTTGGTGAATGGTTCACGGGCTTATTGTTGCGCTATCCGGCGGCCTATTCAAGCATTGATACTTATATCCGTAAAATTATGCCGGATTTTGACAGCATAGAAAACGATTTGCTTGCCAAGGATGCCAGATCGATAAGTATCCAATTTAAATGCAACAAAGGTCGTTTAAAAATTGATTTTGACACGTTATCTGATGGGGAAAAATGCTTTTTCCTATCTGCTATGGTATTGGCCGCCAACAAATATAATGAGCCTTTTTTTTGCTTTTGGGATGAACCGGATGACCATTTATCGCTACCAGAGATCAGTCATTTCATTATGGAATTGCGCCGTTCTTTCAAAGAAGGTGGGCAACTCTTAATCACCTCACACAATGCATATACAATTGAACGATTTTCCGGTGATAATACTTTTGTCTTGGATAGGAAAACCCACTTGGAACCCACTTTGATAAGGGTGCTTGAAGACATAAAATGGACAGGCGACTTAATAACCGCCCTGACGCTGGGCGATATAATTTTATGAACCGAGAAAAGCCTCATGTTTTGATATTACCTGAAGATGATGCTAATCGAAATATCGTTAATGGTTTTCTTGAGCATTTCAGCATTGACTTTGATGCCATACATGTTTTAAAGCCGGCAGGTGGTTGGAAAATTGCCGCCGATATGTTCGGTGATACTGTTGCTGCGCGGTTACGGACATACCCTCTAGGAATAGCTATCTTACTGATTGATTTTGACGAAAAGGACGGTAATTTGACAAATGTCGGCTATGCCCGCAAACGAATCCCCAAAGATTTGCAAAGTGGAATGTTCATTCTTGGAGTGTATTCACAGCCAGAAGATTTAAAAAGCGACTTAAAACGCTCTTTTAGGCTGATCGGAGAGCAATTGGCAAAGGATTGTTATGACAATACCAATACTCTATGGCAACATCCGCTCCTTAGCCATAACCAAGCTGAATTACAGCGTATGGTTGCAAATAAAATAATCGAATTAGGCATGACTGCTCGGCAAATTATTTTTGCACAATGAAAAAACTAAGATTTTTTAAGGTGTTGTTGCGTAGCCATAATTTAATGCTCCGTGTAAAGCCTAGCCATACTGAAACCGTAGAAAAGTTAATCGCCTCTCTAGCGGATTAACTTTGCAACCATTGCTATTAATTAAATACCGCTAATCCTTTTTATTACGCCCAACCCCATGATTAAAAAACTTAACGCAGCTGACACCGGCTTTCTAAAGCAATTGCAAGAACTATTGGCTTGGGATGAATCCGATGATCTGGACATCCAGCAGCGGGTGCTGGCTATTCTGGCCGATGTCCGTGCAACTGGTGATGCGGCTGTGCTTAACTACACCAACCGCTTCGACCACCGCACGGTTACGGATGCAAGCGAATTGGAATTGCCGAAAGGGGTGCTGAAAGCCGCATGGGAAAATTTGCCCACCGAACAAGCCCATGCCCTGCAAACGGCTGCCGAGCGTATCCGGGCTTATAGCGAACATCAAAAACTGGCCTCATGGCAGTATGAAGAAGCCGATGGTACAGTGCTGGGGCAAAAAATCACCCCGCTGGACAGGGTAGGGCTATATGTGCCGGGCGGTAAGGCCGCGTATCCATCATCGGTATTGATGAACGCCATCCCCGCCAAAGTCGCGGGTGTCGGTGAGCTGATTATGGTGGTGCCAACCCCGAACGGGGAGACCAACGAGTTGGTGTTGGCCGCCGCCTATATCGCTGGCGTAGACCGCGCCTTTTCCATCGGCGGGGCGCAAGCGGTCGCGGCCTTGGCTTACGGTACGGACACCATCCCCGCCGTTGCCAAAATTGTCGGCCCTGGCAATATCTACGTTGCCACCGCCAAAAAACTGGTGTTCGGTCATGTCGGTATTGATATGATCGCCGGCCCTTCGGAAATTCTGGTGATTTGTGACGGCAAAACCAACCCCGATTGGATTGCGATGGATATGTTTTCGCAAGCCGAACATGACGAAAACGCCCAAGCGATACTGATTAGTGATGATGGCGACTTTCTTGCCGCCGTCGAGCAAAGCATCCATAAGCTGCTGCCCGATATGGAACGTGCCGACATCATCCGCGCCTCCCTAAGCACACGCGGGGCGTTGATTAAAGTCGATAATTTGGATAGGGCGGCTGAAGTCGCCAATAGTATCGCGCCGGAACATTTGGAGTTGTCGGTCGCCGACCCTGAGGCTTTGTGTGCAAAAATACGCCATGCGGGGGCGATTTTTATGGGCCGCTACACCGCCGAAGCCCTAGGTGATTATTGCGCCGGCCCCAACCATGTCCTGCCTACGTCCAGCACCGCCCGTTTTTCCTCACCGCTGGGGGTTTACGATTTCCAAAAACGCACCAGCCTGATTAATTGCTCGGCAACAGGTGCGGACACCTTAGGCAAGATCGCCTCGGTATTGGCACGCGGCGAAAGCTTGACCGCCCACGCCCGTTCGGCGGAATATCGGATAAAGTAGGGTGATGGGTTTATAGCCTGCCTGTAATGCGCTTCTGGACGCACTGTTATTAAGTTCAAAATGAATAACATGGGTTCCTATTTGACTATGCACCGCATCCTACTTGTATGTGGAATAACCGCTTGCCTCTTCGCGTTTGTCATCTTAGGTATTGGTGCCGTACTGATTAAACCTGCCACAAGAGCAATTGGCGCAGCTCCGACTGACTTAGATGCCCAAATTATTGTTTTGTCACTATCCCCAACGGATTCTATTTCCGGTTGGTTTGTTAAAGGTCAAGTAGGGGGAGGTGCGGTTCTGCTCTTACATGGGGTGTGGGGCGATCGCAGGGCTATGGTTGAACGGGCGCGTTTTTTGAGCCAT
>JAQTNZ010000168.1 GCA_028713595.1 Methylovulum sp.
TGCCGGTATCCATTTTAATTATTCCGTCCCCGAAGCCTTATGGCCGGTCCTGCACCGGCAAGAAAACAGCCCTTTGAGCTTGGCGGACTTCATTGCCACGTCTTATTTTGGGCTGATCCGTAATTTTCAGCGGGTGGGTTGGTTGATTTTGTATCTGTTCGGCGCATCGCCGGCAATTTGCAAAAGTTTTTTTAACAGCCGCCCCGAATTGATGGCGCAGTTTGAGCAATTCGACGGGCATACGCTGTACCATCCTTATGCAACCTCGTTGCGCATGAGCGATATTGGCTATAAAAGCAAAAACCAGGCGAACCTAAAGATCGATTATAATTCCTTATCCGGTTATGTTGACAGCCTAAGCCTAGCCATCAATACGCCCTACCCTGAATATGAGGCCATCGGTACGGTGGTCGATGGGCAATACCGCCAGTTGAACACCCATATCCTGCAAATTGAAAACGAATTTTATAGCACGATGCGCCCCAAGCAAATTGCGCAATCTTGCGAAAAACCAACGGTCGCCTTAAAACGCCGTGGGGTGCGCTATGTGGAAATGCGTTCCTTAGATTTGGACATTTTCCATCCGCTAGGCATAGAAACCGACACGGCGCACTTTACCGAAGCTTTGCTGCTGACGTGTTTGTTGACGGATAGCCCATTAATGACCGAACAAGACCACGCCACCAATAACAGCAACCAATTGGCGGTCGCCCATGCCGGACGCAAACCGGGGTTGGAACTGGCAAAAAATGGCGGCACAGTGCCTTTGGCCGACTGGGCCCATGAGATTCTGGCGGCCATGCAGCCAGTTTGCGCGGTTTTGGATGCAGGCCATCCACAGACACCGTATAGCGCCGCCCTGAAAACCCAACAAGCCAAAATTGACAATCCTGAGCTGACCGCCTCGGCACGGCTGCTGGCGACCATGCGCGAACGCTCACAAGCGTTTGCAGGTTTTGCCATCGCCAAATCGAGCGAATATGCGCATTACTTTCATAGCCAGCCCCTAGATACGGCCACAAACCAGGCTTTTCTTGAGGTGGCGGCACAATCCCATGCCAAACAACAGGCCATCGAAAGCCAGCCGCAATTGCCTTTTGACGAATTCCTGCACCGCTACTTTACCCAAACTTGTTCCTAGCCCATGCACACCATTGACATTAACGCATTACAAAACCAACTGCACCATAAAAGCCCCCGTATCATCCTGAAAAACGCCTTGTCCTTGTTCGACAATATCGCCATTTCCTTCAGTGGCGCCGAGGATGTGGTGCTGATTGACATGGCTTTGAACATCAGGAAAGACATCTCGGTCTTTTGTCTGGACACGGGCCGCTTGCATCCTGAAACCTACCGTTTTTTGGAAAAAGTCCGCAAACATTATCAGATCGACAACGACATCTTAACGCCTGACCGTAATGTGCTGGATGAATTTGTCAAGCGCAAAGGCCTGTTCAGTTTTTATGAAGACGGCCATCATGAGTGTTGCGCCATCCGCAAGGTGGAGCCATTGTCACGCAAACTGGCCGGAGCCGATGCCTGGATAACCGGGCAACGCAAAGACCAAAGCGCAGACACGCGCCAGCATATCCCCGAAGTGGAGTTGGATAAGACTTTTTCGACTGACGAACGGCCATTGGTGAAGTTCAACCCCTTGCTGAACTGGAGTTCGGCACAAGTCTGGGATTATATCGAAGCCTACCAAGTGCCTTTTAACGAACTCCACGAGCGCGGCTTTATCAGCATCGGTTGCGAACCCTGCACCAAAACCGTATTGCCCAACCAACACGAACGCGCCGGACGCTGGTGGTGGGAAGCGGAAACCAAGAAAGAATGCGGGTTACATGCGGGCAATCTGAAAAACAATATCTAAACCTTAACAGATAAGCCATCCTGCCATTGCATTCATGCCGGTTATCCACTATGTTTAACCGCATAATCCCATACTACCCGCAAACGGCAATGACCCAGCCTTCCGCCACCCGCAACAACACTATCGACATCTTACGCGGTATCGCCATTTTCACTATGGTCGCCGCCAATCTGAGCGACTCGTTGCTGCAAGCCGAAGACAAAGTGTTGGCATTTCGCCTGTATGGCAGTTTCGCCGCCCCCTTGTTCGTTATGCTCGCGGGTATGATGGTGGTCATCACCCAAGCCAAACATGGTGGTTTTATCCACTACCTGCAACGTGGCTTATTGATTATCGGTTGTGGCTGTTTGCTCGATACGGCGGTCTGGCAAATCTGGCCTTTGTTGGATTACGATGTGCTGTACCTGACAGGCTTGGCGATACCCCTCGTTTATCTGCTGTCGCGCTATTGTCGCCCCAGCGTCCGGCTAGGTGTCGCCCTATTGTTGGTGTTGGCCACCCCTCCCCTACAAAGCCTGTTCGGTTATCGGGAAGAGCTTGTCAGTGTCGAATGGGCGGCGTTAAGTTACCAAGACTATGCGCACCTGCTGTTTTCTGCCAGCACCCTGCAACGGCTAGTGCTGGATGGCTGGTTTCCGCTACTGCCGTGGCTGGGTTTTGCCATCGTGGGCAGCACCTTAGGCACCTATTACGTCAACGGTTATCCGCTCACCGCCCGCTCCCTGCTCCTGACGGGTTTGACTCTGGTAGGCACAGGCATCGCCATCTGGCTTTGGCAACAACCGCATCTGGTGATCCGTGACGGCTATTCCGAATTGTTTTACCCGCCCACCATCGGTTATGTCCTGACCGCCTGCGGCCTGATCTTGTGCGGCTTTTATGCTATCGGAAAAACCCAACATTTGGCCCTCTACCGGCCCTTCCTAACATTGGGCCACGCCAGCTTATTCATGTATAGTTTCCATCAACTGATCCTGGTTGCCCTGCTCAAACCGATAGCCGCATTGAACAGCCAGCCGTTATTGCCATTCTTGCTGACTTATACGGTGGTCATTGCCGTTATGATCGCCACGGGCTATGGCTTGGCGGCCATCAAGCGACGCTATAAAAAACTGCCGTTTATCGTGCGTTTTTTGATAGGCAGTTAACATAGGCTGGGATTAAAAGTGACCGCAAAAAAAATCGCCAGAAATGCCCTTTGCCCCTGCGGCAGTGGTCATAAATATAAAAAATGCTGCCAAGGCCAAGCCGCACCATCACCTACGGCACAAGCCATCCCTATCCCTAAGCTGGCGACCATTGCCGATTTGCTCAAATCCGGCTTGGCCTATCAGCAAGCCGGACAATTGGCACAAGCAGAAGCCTTGTACCGGCAAGTTTTGCAACAATCGCCAGGACAGCCCGATGCCCTGCATTTGCTGGGCCTCATCGCCTACCATGTCGGCAAACACGACACAGCCTTGCAACTCATCAACGAGGCCATCCGTTACGCCCCCAACTCGGCGGTGTTTTACAATAATCTGGGGTTGGTGCTCAAAGAGCTGGCGCAATGGGAGAGCGCCATTGCCGCCCACCAAAAAGCCTTGGCATTGCAACCCGATTACGCGCAAGCCTATAATAATCTTGCCGTCCTGTTTAAAGAACAAGGACATTTGGACAAGGCCATAAGCCATTTCAAACAAGCTATTGCTATTGGCCCCCAGTTGATAGAAGCCCATAGCAATTTAGGTTCTTGCTATAAAGACACGGGGGAATTTGCCTTAGCCATCGCCTGCCATCAACAGGCCCTTTTGCTGAACCCCGATTATTTTGCCGCCTACAATAATTTGGGCCGCGTCTTTGAAGCCATTAATGACCTGCCCCAAGCTATCAGCTATTTCCGTAAGGCTATCGCCTTAAACCCACAGGATGCCGAATTGCAGCATAACCTTGCCATTGTGCTATTGAAATCCGGTGAATTTGCCGAAGGCTGGCAATATTATGAAAGCCGCTATCACCCAAGCCGAAAAAACCCCAACACCCAGCCACCCAAACTGCCTTTCCAACAATGGCAAGGCGAACTGCTAACGGGCAAAGCCCTGCTGATATGGACAGAACAAGGTTTTGGCGATGAAATCCAATTTAGCCGTTATGTGCTGATACTGAAAGCAATGGGGGCGGCCCGCATCACCTTAACCTGCAAAGCCCCCTTAAAACCGTTGCTGGCAACGCTTGCCGATGTCGATCAGCTACTGGTTGCCAAAGAAATCACAAGCATCGGCTATCACGATTTTTGGACGTTTCCGCTGAGTATCCCGCTGCATTGCGCCACCACCTTGGACACTTTGCCCGCTTACCCCCAATATCTTGCCGCATTACCCGAACGCATCCAGCACTGGCAGCCAAAATTGCCTACAGCCCGCTTTCGGGTGGGTCTGGTCTGGAAAGGCTCCAGCCTGCATAAAAATGACGCTAACCGCTCCATCAGCCATCTAAACCTGTTGGCTCCGGTATGGGGTGTCGGGGGCATCACCTTTATCAGCTTACAAAAAGGCCAGGGGGAAGACGAAACTGACGGCTTGCCACTGCTTCATCTGGGTTCGGACATCCAAGATTTTGCCGATACCGCAGCCATCGTTGCCCAACTGGACCTGATCATTTGCGTGGACACCGTTATCGCCCATCTGGCGGGTGCGCTAGGTAAACCCGTTTGGTTGCTGCTGCCGTTTTCGGCAGACTGGCGTTGGCTGACCGGACGCACAGACAGCCCTTGGTATCCGCAAATGGTTTTATTTAGGCAAAGCCGCCACGGGGATTGGGCGGACGTTTTTGAACAGGTTAAGGCACGGTTATTGGCAATGGTTGAATAGAAAAAAATTATATAAAATCAAAATATTATACTAAAAAATGGTGTGCGGTTTTTTTTAATGTCCAGCCGTAATCCTAATGCTATACTTTCCGGCAAACATATACCCTTAACCGCACAAGAGGACACCGACATGGGCTTGGCACTTAAAGACAGCCAATATTACTGTTATGGCGATTACCTGACTTGGACTGATGATAGCCGTTATGAACTGATTGATGGCCAAGCCTATGCAATGTGCCCGGCACCTGATTTGGCGCATCAGGATGTGGCAGGGGAAATTTATCGGCAAGCGGCTAACATTTTGGCAGGAAAACCTTGCCGGGCCTTTATAGCGCCCGTGGATGTACGCTTGCCGAAACATAATGAAGCCGACCAGCACATTGACACCGTTGTGCAACCGGACGTGCTGGTGGTGTGTGACAGTGGCAAATTGGACAGGCGCGGGGTTCGGGGCGCGCCGGATTGGGTGGTGGAAGTGTTATCCCCCGCCACCGCCAGCCATGACCAAATCCGCAAACGTGCGCTTTATGAGCGCAGTGGGGTCAAAGAATATTGGCTGATCCATCCCATAGACCATTTATTGACCGTTTACCGCTTAGATGGGGCTGAATACGGCAAGCCGGCGCTTTACGAATTGCGCGGCGAAACCCAAGTGAGCGTATTGCCCGATATTGTCATCCACTGGGATGAGCTGGTCAGCCGTCTGCCGACTGATTATTGACGGGGCAAAAGCATTGCGCCCCGTCCCAACTTAAATGCCGGACACCCCGCCATAAACTAGCGGTTAGGCACCAAAACCACTGATTTTGTTTCCGGCATAGACCACATCGCCCCCGTCAAAGGGTCAACAATCAGCAAGCCAATAGGGCCGCCGAACAAAAAATTGCCCCAATACCAACCGTTCAATTTTGCATCCAATGAAGTGCTTTGCGGACTAAAGCCCTCTTTTTGGAGCTTAAGGGTATATTTTTCACCTCTAAAATAGCCCGCATCGGATTTTAACGTGACTGTTGAAGGCGTTGTGCCACTGTGCACCATTTTACCTTGATGATTGGTCACGACAAATTCGGCTTGGCTAGGGACGCTAGTGAGGGTGACTGGATTGGGGGAATGGTTGACAATACTGGCGCAGCCTGACAACAAGGCCAACGTTAATGCGATCACGATATTCTTTTGCAACAACATAAAAAATCCTTAAAAATAAATTAAAAATGACAAAAAGCGGTAAGCGTGGCCAGTTCGTTCACTTCATCATTTGCTTTTTGAAAATCGTATCCAGTTTACGGTTGGTCTGAGTGTTGTCAGCACCCGTACTGTCAAGCACCTGCCTGGAAGGGACGATCACGGCTGGCGGGTTTTTTGTGGCGGACACGGCATCGGGGGTGGCAATCACCCTATCACTACCAGGAGGGCAAGCATCAGAACGGAAAAATGAGCCGTAACTGGTGTCTTTATCAAAATCATCCCACACATACAGCGGA
>JAQTNZ010000169.1 GCA_028713595.1 Methylovulum sp.
CCGCAATGCGTAAACTCGTGCATATTGCCTTCGCCATCCTCAAAAACAACACGCCCTTTGACCCGCTCCATAAAACTAAATTATCGCTTGCATAACTCGTTTCAAGACGGTATCTACATCGTATTTTATCCATACAACACATTGATTATTAATACAGATACCTTAACTTAATGGCAGTGACGCCGGAGCGTGGGAACGATGGCAGTTCAAACGTTATTATGAATATCTAAATCCTTTCTATCGGGTATGGAAAGGGCGAATTTACCCTTTACAGGCTGCGCTCTGTGTACGCTGATATTCATATCATGCTCCCTATTCACAGTATCAACCGTTTTTTCCAATATCCTAAAATCATCATCGCTCATTTTCATGCCCGCAATAACCGATTTTAAGATTTTTTTGTTGTAAAGATGTATTCCTCGGCCTTGATTAGGGTTGTTTTCTGTAAGTTTAAGATTGAATACCCGTTCTTCTTGTTCATATTCCCAATCCTTCGATTTGGTAAGAATCCATTTCTCTAT
Organism: Methylovulum sp.; assembly: GCA_028713595.1. Lineage (GTDB taxonomy): Bacteria > Pseudomonadota > Gammaproteobacteria > Methylococcales > Methylomonadaceae > Methylovulum. Next base: position 522 of record JAQTNZ010000169.1, read on the forward strand.
CGATTCAACTGACCCATCAGTTACAATCGGCTTTTCTTTTGTATATACAATAGGAGTAGGATTAAGATGAAAAACATCATCTGTTAGTGTTCCGCCCGATAGATTTTGAGATATAGCAAATTCTACAACAAAACCTGCATGTTGGGTTGCATAATGCGCCCACATTAATAAGTTGAGTGGATTTTTTGATAAGGAGCAGATACCGATCTTAGGATTCATTTTTTTCAAAAAATTATTATTGGTAAACAATTCTTTTGATTTTTCCCTATGACTTTCTAATTTTCTTTTTTCTTGAAAATATTTATCTGGCGATAATCCAGAATTTTTTTTATGCTCCTTAAGTGATTGTTTTTCTTTTTCAACTAAAAATTTTTCCATTGCTTGTTCATCCAACTCTGGATGGCAATCAAAAGGGTCATTAAAATCCATAGGAGCTGTGAATTTAATTGTAAAATCCCTAACGACACAAAGAGAACCAGGCTTATAATCTTTTGAGTCTTTATTTTTAAAAGAATCATCTAGCGGAAGGTATTTATAACGGAGTATGGTATCTGACATCAAATGAGTCCAATGGTTAAGCAAACACCTTTCAAGCATCCCAATAAGCTTGCAAAGGGCGCAAGACAAACTGCATCTGTATCAGGCTAAACCGAAATATACCCCAAAACCCCGCTCCCAACAACCTCCGTACAAAAAATAACCACAACCCCCACAAAACCCGCCCCACTCCCCACCAGGAAACCCCCCATCCCCACCCTCCCCCCAATGCCTTATAGTAACGCCCATCACACAATCTAACTCTATGGGTGCCATTCATGACCGTATCAAACGCGCAGTTCCTTAAACAAAACCACGATGTAATCCGCGCTCAAGGCGACAAAGTCATTTCCAGCGACGGGTCGCTGGAGATTGTCGGCTTTGAAGGCTTGTGGACATTGACCAAACAATTCCCGTGGCCGCTGGTCACTGTCGGCGGCAATATCGAAGTGCCTACGCCGCTGGGTGCGATGATGTACCAACCGCAACAGGCGAAAGTCGCACACCAAGGGGCGATTTCGTTCCAAGAAGTGGTCGCCGGTTCCATTGACAATATGCTGGTTGACCTGATCCGCTCCGGCGGTCGCTTTAACGCCAAGGTGTACGAAGGCACACCGGGGGTCAACTTACGTTATAAACCGATTTATGACTGCTTTATGGTCATCGACAACCCAGAGCGCGATTTTGAGAACCGCTCGCAGGTGTTGGTGATGTCCGGCAACATCTTCTTCCATTATTATGGTGAAGTGGTGGCCGGTAACTCTGACAACTACCGTCCATAATGCGCTTGGGGGATTTGGTCGGGCGGTTCGTCAGTGACGAGCGGCCTGACACCCTGTTGCTGGACTTTGGCACGGCCATGGCGCAGGCCATGGCCGCTGCTTGGTTGGTCGCAGGTTACGCCCACATCGCCAGTCTTAATAACGGCTTGCCCGTTGATGCCGCCACCGAGTTGACGGCTTCCGAATGGGCGCTGATCCGGCCTTTGTTCCTGCTTTATGTCGAGCGCGAAACCGCCCTGCAATTGGAAGCTTCGCGCACTTTAGGCGTTGAGCTGTTCGGGCGGCCCAGCGCGGCGGTGGCGGCGGACATTGCCGCCGCTGAAGCCAATCTGGGCCATCAGGCCTTTGCCAACCCGATCATTAACTTGTGATTATTTTCACCGAAAAAGGCGACCAGTTACGCGGCGACCTGATTAATAAGGCGGTTATCCGCTCCAGCCTAGTGCCAGTACCGATGACTTTGGAGCTGGAAATCAGGGTGGATGAGGATTTGGCGCGGCAAGTCGCGGAAGGCAAGGTGCTGGAAGCGGGCGGCAACCGTTTTTATATCATCAAGACGGCGCGGGCGGAAAACCGCATGGCGCAAGGCGGGCGAGATTTTGGCGGCGTTAAGATTATCGCTTTGCTGGACAACTGCCACACGGTGGCCTTTGTCAGGGACACCGCGCTGATACGCTCATCAACCACGTTAGGGGCGGTGTATAAGGCGGCGGGGGCGACGTTTAGCCAGTTTGGCGGCGATGTGCCGGTGGCGCGGTTTGCGTGCCTAAAAGGCGAAGCCCCCAGTTTCCAGATCGCCAAGGTGATGCAAGAGGAAGGCGGGGTGGTGCAGTGGAAAAACGGCAAGATGCAGTTTATCAGGTTGCCGGATTTGTTCAGCAAACAAAGCCCCGTCATCACTTTGCCCGACAACGCGTCGGACAATGTCGCCAGCAATTTTTTGGAGCGCCACGGCGCACCGCGCTTTTTTTCTGCCAACAGTGATGGCAAGCTGGTGGACGGCAACACCCAAAAGGCGCGTACCGCCGTGTACGCACCGTTTAAAACCGCCCAACAGTTGCAAAATATGACCCGTTATCTGGTGCACCGCAAGCGGGTGAAACGGGCGTTGGACATCCGGCTGGCGGCGGGCGATGTGGTGGACGTGTCCGGTGCCAGCCCGTTGGTCATCATCACCGTGGCGCATGTGTTTGCGGGCGGTGCGGAAGGCGCGGGCAACCAATATTCCATTTTATGGCTAGGGAGCATCAACCAATGAGCGCACAGGTTTTTTATCCGGGGCTATACCCGGGCGTTATCCAAGCTTACGATGCCGCCGCACGGCAAGTGCGGGTCAGCATTGACGGCATCACCGAAGGCGGCGACGAGCTGCCCATTGCCGAATTAAAATACCCATTAGGCGACAAAGCCAAAAACACCGAGATAGAAATTTTGGTGGGCGACACCGTCTGGGTCAATTTTTTAGGCGGCGATGCCCGTTACCCGATCATCGACAGCTACCGCAACCCGCAAGCAGGCAACAGCACGGGGCTTAGGTACTTTCATCATGCGGGGATTACCTTGTCGGCGGATGAGACGTTGACTTTGAGTGCTAAACATATCGTTATCAATGGCTCTGAGTCGATAAAACTGACAGGGGCTACGGACATTAACGGCAATGTGACCACCGAGGGGACATTGAAAAATAACAGCATTAATGTCGGCTCAACTCTTAAGCATACCGACCCGCAAGGCGGAACAACCGGAACGCCACACTAATGGCAGTTTTTAGGAAGGAGCGCGGGCATCCTGCCCGCCAGTGCAGTCAAAGAGACCCACGCCCCAAAAACCGAACATCCCAACTTAATGATTACAGCGCTTACCCCCAACCGGAGACCCCCCATGCTTAACTACCTCGTCTTCATAGAACTGGTGCTGATCGGCCTGTTTGGCGGTTTGGCTAACTACACCGTCAACATGGCTAAAGGCCATATCCAATGCAATTTCTTGACTTACCTTAGCGGTGCGTTTACCGCCACCCTCGCCAGCTTGGGCGCGATTATCATGGCCGCCATCGGCGTGATGCAATCAGGCGCGGTGGACTTGGGCAGCCCGACCATGTTCGTGCTGATGTTCAGCTCCGGCTACATCTGCGACAACACCGCCAACCGTGCGCCTACACCCTAATTCATAGGCAAACTATTACCCATGTAAAAACCATGCCAGAACCGCTTTAGGCGGCGGTGTTAATAAGTTAGGTTATGCAGGTAAATAACGCACAGCATTAATTTAAGCAAAAGGTGTTTAATAGCCTTAAGCAAAGTGATTAATAGCCATCACTGGGCTTAAATGGCGTTATCGCCACTACCTTAAACGACACTTAACATCAGGAGTACCCGCTATGTGGATAGGTTCAATCAGATTAATCGTACATACAAAAAACGCCGCCAATGCCGGCACTGACAACGTGGTGCTGGCCCATGTCATCAGAGACGGTGTCACGCTGGTTTCGTTGCGCTTGGATTACCCCAATGAGAACGATTTGGAGCGCAATGCCATCAGAAATTATGACTACATGGGGCCTACTCGGCTACCACGCCACAACGACAAAACCCCCGAACTGCCTTCCGGTGTCGGCCAAAGCCCGATGCCTTACCCTGGCTATGGTTTGGAATTTTCTAACGGCTTACCTAAGCATCTAAAATTGCAACTGGAAATACTGGGCGATGACATGTGGATCAAGGACAACGTGGATTTGTATGTCCGGCAAATCCGCGAAAAAGCCGACAGCTTTGACACCTCGATTTGGGTGGAAGACAGCGAATGGACATACGTCGCCACTTGGGCGCAAGACTTCGCCCTCAGCACCGATTCCAGCGAAGGCGTGAGCAAATTAAACTTAAATTTAACCTAGCCGCCCTCTCGACCCCACCCCCTGCGCAGTGGCGCGGGGGTGGGCGCTCTTTTAGGCGTTAACGGTGATGCCAGCCCCTGCCGCCGCCCCAGCCTCTGTAGCCGTAGCCGCCCCGATAACCATAGCCACCATGTCCATAGCCTCGGTAGCCGTAGCCACCGCCATAACCGCCGACCGGATACACGGCACACGCCGTCAGTGTACACAGCAACGCTAACAAAATCCCTCTTTTGATGAACGTAATCACGATGAATTCCTTAAATGATGTGAATGTAAGCACATCATAGACTTACTGGCTGAATAGGGTATGAATACTTTGTCGATGGCGACTGGGTTAACATACCCGCCCAGCGTTAATGGCTAGGCTAATCGCCGCCATTCCTCTCATCATCGCCGCCAGTTCTACCCCCTCTGCCGTCGCCATTCCTGTTATTGCCGCCATTCCCGTTGCCGCCGCCATTCCAAGTCCTACCGCCGTTATCCCTGTCGCCGCCGCCATTCCCAGTTCTGCCGCCGTTATCCCTATCGCCACCGCCATTCCAAGTCCTGCCGCCATTATCCCTGTCACCGCCGCCATTCCAAACCCTACCGCCGCCATCCCTGTCGCCACCGCCATTCCAACCTCTACCGCCACCATCCCTGTCGCCGCCGCCATTCCAAGTCCTGCCGCCGCCACTGTCACCGCCGCCCCGATAACCATAGCCGCCGGGGTAGCCATAGTTTCTGTTGCCAGCACCAGCACCACCCCCGTAACTGCCGCCACCGCCACCGCCCACCGGATACTCCGCACACGCCGCGAGCGCACATAACAACGCCAACAACATCCCTTTTTTGATAAATCTAGCCATGATGGCATCCTTAAATAATATGAGTTTCCCTGACATTGTATGCCTACTCACTGAATAGGGTATGAATACCTAGCCTGAGGGCACGAGGAACGGTGTTCCAAACCCTGCCAGATTGGCTGTTAAAATAGACGTAGGCTCTGCCGCGATTATCTATCGGTGTCCGTCCACAGCGCAGGCCACTACGTCACTTCTATTTTGGCTGGCAGCCTGGGCCGCGCCAGCCCGTTTAAGGTTAAGTGAGTGCTGCAAAAAGCGGCGGCCCGGCATCCGGTGTGGGAGGGGAGGTTGTTGGCGGGGGGATGAAGTTACCTAATTTGTATAGCTTAAATTCATTCATCCAATGTGCTTATCCCTAAATCAACAGCAAAGAGTTCTAACAAGCTTCTTGAAAGCGGCCAATCACTGAGTAACCGTTTTTTTTTCTTTTTTAATAACCAGTATATAAAAAGAACGGTACTCTGTTGATATAAGGAATTTTCGCAATAACGTCTTTTGATGGTGTCCGCTAGGGATTGATTTTTATCAATAAATTCTTGAATGTTATCAATAAGAGTATCATCAATAAACTGCTCGAACTCATCCCAAATTACAATAGATGATTTTTGAATACAGGGTTTGA
>JAQTNZ010000170.1 GCA_028713595.1 Methylovulum sp.
ACGATGTAGGTCGGGTTAGCGATAGCGTAACCCGACATGTGCCGTTTGGATAAAGTCGGGTTACGCTATCGCTAACCCGACCTACTACAACCGTATCTTTTTGATAATAAATACAAAAAATCTTAACTTAATGGCAGTGACGCGCTGCGTACCCACGGGGCAGTGTGGGAACGAGGGTTCTATTTTTATCTTGTTGAAATTACAGGTACAAATCCTTAACTTAATGGCAGTGGCCCTTGGCTGGGGTTGGAGCGGCGGCCTTTAGCACCGTTGTGGCATAAAATGGGTGCGGCCATTTTTGACCTGGGCGACCCATTTTCCAATTTTGAAGGCCTTGACGAATACAAGGCAAAATTTTCACCGCACTGGCAGCCGCGTTATCTGGCAACCCCTGGGGGGCAATGCCTTATGCCTTAATGGCCGTCACCCGCCAAATTGCCGGAAGTTGGCAAGGGGTTTTTGGCAAATGAGCGTTAAAAGTCCCGGGTAATGGATTAACAACTGATAGTGCACTGCTTCATCCCAAAGGCTGGGGCTTTGGGGACGGGGTGGCGTAACGCTAGGTTTTAATACACTTTTAGTGTATCGAAGAGTGATGGGAGCGTTAACAAGCGGCCCGAAAAGCGACTACGAAAGTGACTTGTCCCAGTAATTTAAAGCGAAAATCACTACCTCCATCCCATCTGCTTACCGGCAATCGCCCTATCCGCCATCCGAAACAATTGGCGATGATTGACTTGCGGTGTGGCTCCCCCCTATCGCAATTCTGCCACACAGTTACCATTTACCAATTTCTTTTTATTTTTTATGAATTTTTTATCCCGTCCCCCTGTCTATTCGAGAACCCTTGTAATTGGCGTTAGATATCCGAACGGGTGCATTTTTCGCTCCCGCCGCATTTTTGCTGACAAACGGCCTAAAAATTAGGCAGTGCTGGAAACAGGGGCTTTAGTCATTGGGATTGGATCGGAAAAACATCGGTTTATGCTAGTATTTATTAAAATAATCAATGGCTTAAATAAATAAAGCCCGTGGTTTCAGGACAGCTTGGCTAAGGGGGTTTATTGCAAAAGATATAAAAATACCCATTTGTTTGTGATAAGGTTCACAAATATAGTTTAGACATAGACGTATATTAGCGTTATACTGCGAGGTTTATCATAGATATTAGCCCAAAAAAAGGCCACCAACAGTGTGAATAATATCACATTTTAAAATAGCGCTTGCTGTGTTAAATGTTGGATTGCATTTTTTAGACAACGGCTTATACTGGTAATTGAGAAACACATATCTTTTGCAGTGACTTTTTAATTGTCCGATGAGTCAATGGCTGTTGCGCATGACCGTTGCCTTTTTTATAAGTTGTAATGTATTACATTAGTAGCAATAATTTGATTTCCAAAATTTTATAATACTTTGGCAATACGCGCTCACTTTAACCCATGAAATTACCTCCTTATGAAGACTTTAGCAGATAGAATCAACCAAAAAATGTCCGAACAACGGCTTACCCAACAATCATTGGCAGAGCGTGCAGGCTTGTCACAAGCCGCCATCTACAAGCTGACATCGGGCAAAACTAAGGAAACCAAAAAACTGATCCAACTGGCTGCCGCCCTTAACGTGGACATGCAATGGTTGGCTACCGGCACGATGCGTGCCAATCCTGCCACCGCCGCCAATGCCGAATTGTTGGGCGGTTTTGAAGAATGGGACAGCAACACCCCGTTGCTGGACGATGAGGTGGAATTGCCGTTTTTACGCGAAGTTGAAGTGTCCGCAGGCACAGGCAAATTCCATGTTGAAGAAAATCCAGCCTCGAAATTGCGTTTTGCCAAAGCCACCCTCAAGCGCGTGGGTGTCAGCTCAGAAAACGCCGCCTGTGTACGGGTGTCGGGTGACAGCATGGAGCCGGTCATGCCTGATGGCTGCACCGTCGGCATTGACACCAGCAGCAAACGCATCAAAGACGGCGACATCTACGCGATAGACTATGACGGGCAACTGTTGGTCAAACGCCTGTACCGTATCTTGGGCGGCGGCGGCGGCGTGCGCATCCGCAGCTATAACGAGAGCGAATATCAGGACGTGGAATGTATGGGCGAAGAAATGTCCAAGCTCAATGTGTTGGGACGGGTATTTTGGTGGTCGGTGTTACGCTAACTGGCAACTGTTGAAAAGGCGGCAACAAACCGTTTGCTGCCGCCTTTCTGAAATTTGCTTGCCACCTAGCAGCAGTAGGGCTTTGCCTGTCATAATTGGGCAACTCTAAGCAGGGGCGCGTTAAACCGCCGATTTAACGCGCCCCCTGCTTAAACGTAAATGTTAACCGCCTTAAAATCCCCCTCATCGCCTATCAGGGTTACTTAGCCCCTGTCAGCGTCAAAAATCGCCCATGCTCCCGATAGCTGCCAAACTTTAAAAGCAGGCAGCTTTTGTCCAATGGCCTTGTAGGCATTCCCACGCAATGCCTCTTTAGGTCTTTGCCGTCACGTCAAAACACGCTTGCCCCAGCCATTTGGGTTGGCTATTGCCTTGAAATAGTTGCGTGGACACTTTTGCCACCTAGCTTAAAAAGGCTAGGTGAATGGGGTGGCATGTTTTCCCATCGCTAAAAACCGCCAAAACCCACCGCCACTATTACCCCACCCAAACAACATGGGTTAGAATAACAACCCACCCACACAACCCAATCCAAAATCCCCTATGAACTACGCTGCCCACAGCCATTGTCCCAATTGCTTCCAGCCCGGCCCCCTAGCGGTTTGCCCTCACTGTGGCTTTGACCGCGAAGGTTATTTGGAAGAGGCTCTGCATTTGCCCCTGTTCAGCACCGTGGGTGGGGGGTATACCTTAGGGCGGGTGTTGGCTGCGGATGCGCTGGGGTTTGTCTATATTGCCAAAAAAGCAGGCGCGGACACGCTGTTCAGGGTTAAGGAGTATTATCCCGAAGCCTTGGCGACCCGCGCCCGCACCGGCAATGTCAGCCCCAAAAGCGGCATTGCCAGGCCGCAAGGTTTTGCCGATGGCTACCAGAGCTTTGCTGATGAGGCGCATTTGCTGCAAGCCTGCCAACAGCCACCGGCGCTGGCTGGCATTGTCCATTTGCTCGAATTTGTCGAACAGCATGGCACCGCTTACTGGGTCATGGATTATGTTGAGGGTTGCCCCTTGCAGGAGGCTTGGCAGTTTCGGCAAAAATTGTCCCCGTCTTATATCAAGCTCTGGCTAAAACCCTTATTGGACACCTTGGAGCAGCTCCAGCAACGTGGCATTCAGCACGGTGGCCTCAATCTGGACAACATTTTTTTACGCGGCGGGGCCAGAAAACCTAATGATCCGGTGCTGTTGGATTTAGGATGGGCAAGGCAAAGCATCCTGGAGTCCTCAGAAACCGATGATATGTGGTACACATTGGGGGCGGTGCTGTACCAATGCGTCAACGGCAGTCCGCCGCCTAGCTTGGAATCGCGCCGTTCCGGCGCACTGTTAAGTTTTACTGACAGCCAGCTTGACCCGTGCTTAAAAGCCGCTATCGAGAGTTGCTTATCCCCTGCCAGCCAAGAGCGCCCGGACAATGCCACCGCCTTAAAAACGCTGTTGGCCCCGTTCCTGGCCGTGCGCACCCCGCTGCCCGCCGTTGCCGAAAAACGTTTGGATGATCTGGACTTGTGGCAACGTACCCGCCAAGCCGACAGCATGGAGGCCTATCAGGCCTATTTGCAGGCCTACCCGTCCAGCACCAAAAAAGAGGCGGCGGAAGAGGCCGTTAAACGCTTGCGGCTGGAAGCGGAACTACGTTTGCGCCAGTGGCAAGAAGCTCCCCGCCCGTTAAAAGACGATGCGGAAGAGGTGCTGGTCAAGGTGGCGGCTATTGATGCCGCCGAAGCAGCCGAGGCGGGTGAAGAAAGTGAAGAGGAGTATTATGAAGAGCCGACCAGTTGGCTGAAGCAAGGCTTTAAAATTATTTTTGCCGGCGTGTTGTTAAGTGCGATAGGGGCGGCGGGTTGGGCGGCCTATCAGGGCTATCTGGACATTTATCAGAAACATCAGGGGGAAATGGAGGCCACGCAACTGGCGGAAATGGAGAAAACCCTGGAAACCGCCTATTTGCCCAAAGGCAACGGCAGCGCCTATTATCAGGAGCAATGCCCCAAGCAACTGGCGTTCTGGCAAAAAATGGCGGCACAAAACCACGCGATTGCCGAAAATATGCTGGGTAGCTGTTATGCCTTCGGTTATGGGGTGGCCCAAGACGGGCAACAAGCCGCGCAATGGTACCGCAAAGCCGCCGAACAAGGTTTTGCGCTGGCCCAGGCCAATTTGGCCGAGCAGTATGACCAAGGTAAGGGGGTGGCCGCCAATGCCAAACAAGCCCTGCTGTGGTACCGCAAAGCCGCCGATCAGGGGCTGGCCGTAGGGCAAGCCAATCTTGGGAGGCTGTATATCAAAGGCAAAGGGGTCGAACAAGATGACAGGCAAGCCTTCGAGTGGTTAAGCAAAGCCGCCGAACAAGGCAACGCCTTAGGGCAAGTGAATTTGGCTTATCTGTATGAGGCCGGCAGGGGCGTAGGCCAAGACCATCAAAAAGCCATCGAATGGTTCCGCAAAGCGGCCGAACAAGGCGATTTGGGCGGCCAAACCGGTTTGGCCTATAGCTACAAAAAAAGTGGCGACTATGCCCAAGCCCAAACGTGGTTCCGCAAGGCGGCGGAGCCAGGCCATGCCGACGCGCAATTTGCCTTAGGCCAACTCTACCAATTAGGCAACGGTGTCAAGCAAGATTATTTGCAAGCGGCGGACTGGTACCGCAAAGCCGCCGCCCAAAACCACGCCCAGGGCCAATATTATCTGGGCAACTTGTATGAATTTGGTAACGGTGTCACGCTCGATCTTCAACAAGCTGTGGTGTGGTATCAAAAAGCCGCCGCCCAAGGCGACCCCGATGGCGAAGCCCGTTTAGGCTATATGCTCGCCAATGGCAAAGGCATCGCCCCGGACGACCAACAAGCGGTGGATTGGTACCGCAAGGCCGCCCTGCAAGGTAATATCTTAGGCCAAGTGAGCTTGGGTTATATGTATGACGTGGGGAGAGGTGTCAGCCAAGATTATAAACAAGCCTTTAAATGGTATCTAAAAGCCGCCCAACAAGGTTTGGCTTCGGCACAAGGCAACCTAGGCCTGCAATATCAGTTTGGCAAGGGCGTGGAGCAAGATTACGAACAAGCCGCGCATTGGTACGGCAAAGCCGCCGCCCAAGGCTACGCCCCTTCCCAAGCGCATTTGGCCTATTTATATGCCAGCGGCAAAGGGGTGGAAGCGGATTTGCAGCAGGCGATAGCGTGGTATCAAAAAGCCGCCGCGCAGGGCGATGAAGATGCCAAAAAAGGCTTGCAGGCTTTGGGGGTGCAGTAAGTGCTACGCAAACCATTTTCTACCACACAAAACAAATGATGAGTCGCTATTGCGACATTATTTAATCGGGTTCTCGCACCCGAAGGCGAGACACTTTCTTTTGCTCCGCCAAAAGAAAGTATCCAAAGAAAAGGCGGCCCGATTGCCGCTTCATCCTGCGCTCCTCGATTTTGTCGGGGGTCGGTAAAAGGGGCTTCCTGCCCCTTTACCGACGCGCGGCATCCTTGCCGCGCCCCTTTATGCCCTGCGGGTATTCGGGCTGATCCCGACAAAACCTGCGGTGCTCGGCGCGGCAAACGGGAATAAAACTGCGTTACTGCGTAACGTCAGCGGATAAAATTGCAACCGAACCCGCCAACGGCAGGTCGTTTATGTTGTTGACAGATCAAACCCCACGCTTAGGAGCCATCATGACACCACAACGCCACCCCCTTATCACCACGGTCTTGGTCATGGGCGTATTGGTCGCCCTATTGAGTTACCTGTTCCATCCCGATGTCGGTGTGCTTAAGCTTGTTGTTAACGGCCAACCGGTCGATAATGCCGTGATCCGGTTTGCGGCGCTCCCCAGCGCGTTAATTGTCCTGTTAATCAGTGCCATAGTGGCGGTATTGCTGTTCTTTGGGGTCGGTTTGGTGATATTCTTAACCGTGCTGTTTGTCGCCCTGCTCGGTGTATTCCTGATCGTACCGTTTTTCTGGCCCTTGCTGGTGGTCATCTTTTTGTTATTTGCCCTACTGTCGCCGCCTAGTTCGCGGTAAGCGTCAT
>JAQTNZ010000171.1 GCA_028713595.1 Methylovulum sp.
CCGACCGGCCCACTCAGGAACTGTTTTTAGAACCTATAAATCAAATACCCAAGCAATAAGCCGAAAAGAAAAAGTAACACTTGGCCAGACCCGCCTTTCAACAAAAACAGCAAATCTGGCGGACCGACCCGATCCGGCCGCACAGGAATTTTATTAGAGGATTGTTCACGAGCACGTGAGCGCTCATGCATATAGTCCCGATCTTGAACGCCCATTGGATTAGCTCACAAACGAAAAAGTAATTATGACACCAAAATTCCGGCTCTGGCGAGCCTTACTAATAGCCAGGTAAAACCTTTAAAGGCGGTTCCGCAATAAAGGGGTATTTCGTCGAATCGGCAAGGTTTGGGCCTACCGGCCCGGAAAGGTCCGGAAACACAACGACGGACAACCGTATTTTATTTTGTGACAATCACAAATAATGCTTGACTTTGCGTGACCGTCACGTTATTATGTACTTACCGTGACAATCACACAAAAGGAGCAGAAATGATGAACAACGCCGACCAACTCCGCACCGTCCGCGATTCCGTAATGGAATCTATGGCCATGCTTCGCGCAGGATTCAAAAACGCCGCAAGCGGACACGCCGCAGAAGCTCGCGGAAAAATAACCCTTGCGCTATCGCTCGGCATTATCTCCACAAAAACCGCTACCGCAGGCGATACATGGATACACGCCGTGACCGTTTTAAAACTCGCCGGACATGAAGACCACCGCGAAACGGCGGAAAAATCAGCATGGACGAATTTTGATGAGCTGATAAGGGGCGAAAAGTGAAACAGCCAGACGACAACCGCACCCTAACGCTAATTCCTGAACCGAAAAAACGCGGCAGACCTGCCACCGGCAACGCACGGACAGCAGCACAAAGAAAAGCAGACCAGCGGGCGCGAGACATGACAGCAGCAATCGAAGAACAGGACTTGTCTGGCGTTTCCAATTCCGGATTACTCGAAATGCTAGCAATGGGCGAAAGACAGGGAATGAAACAGACCGGCGATTTTGCTCATCTAATCTGGCGTGAAATCGGAAAACGACGCGGCTTTATTGCGTGACTGTCACACTATTATGCGAGTAAACCGGAAGCCACCCTACCCTCTCGAAAATCTTCACAAGCACATACATTGGCACCCGCCACAGAAGCGAGAGAATAAACCGCCAGCCCAAGGGCGGCGGAAGATACCGACCTTCCAGATGCCACCGCGAAAGCTGGCTATGCGGACCATGCGGGTAATCATCCGCAATCACCTGCTTAGTGTTGTAACACTGGTAAAGGTCTTTAGAACGGAAAACCCAGCGATCCGCTTTAATCTTATTCTTGTACATCACCGAACCTATATGCATTTTCGGAAGCTTGAACGGCTTACCATTCTTTTTGAAGGTCCGACCCCATGAGCCAATTATCGGAATATTAATCTTCGACAAATCGGACATAGGAACAACGTAATCCATGAGCAGGCTGACCAGCTGGGAGTCGATTGCCGTATGCGACTGACAAAGAAAAATAATATCCCAACCGTATTTACGAGCATGAACAAACCAGTCGCGCATTTCCTTGCGGCCTTTTTCCTGCCAGCTTTGCGAATTCAACCAGGTGGCCATTTCATCAAGAATCAACAGACCATTATTATCCTCATCATAGCTTTCGTTCGCATTACCCAGCGCATAGAGATCATCCGCTGAAGGTCGATCCGGAAGCCTGATATACGTAGTTTTCGATTGAGGCGAACTACCCAATTTATCAAGAAAAATATCCAGATTGCCAGCAATCTTACAGCCATTAGTTGCGTACTGTTTCAGCATGCCGACAGAAGCAAGCGTCTTGCCAGAACCCAGCCCACCCTCTACAAACCAGACTGTCATTAGTTGGAATTCCCGATCATCTTGACTTTGGCAATCGCCAAGTCATAAGCAGCCCGACATGTCTTTGCGGAAAGAATAAGCGACAACACGCCAGAATAATTCGATGGAACGAACATTCCGAAAAACGCAGTAAGCCACGCCGGCACAGCAATCACAGACACAATGCTGGCAATAATCAAATTGATGCAAACGAGGAAAGCCACCGTGACCGCCAAGAACGCCGTGACCACCGCCGCCACCACAATCGCCTTGCGCCCAAGACTTGCCGCCGCATATCCAACAATCGAGCCGAAAAACGAGCCAATCAACAGTAAAAGTTTAAGCATCTTGTTTCCTGAACATCAGTTCCACTGAACCCCATGCGCCAAACACCGCAAGCAACCAGCCTAATGCTTCATTAATCATTTGCACGTAGGGGCACAGATTCCAAGACACCGTATAGCCATGCACCACATGACTAATCGGGGAACAGCTACCCGCCGGAAATGAAGGGAACCACGTCGACCAGTTCAACGCCTTAAATCCAGTGTAATCATTACCAGCATTGGCAAGCTGACTGGTGATTTTTGCATTTTCAGTCGACGCCAAAGAGGTCGAATCCGCGTTCACTGGCGCGGTATAGGTATACCCGCTCGAATCCAACGAATCCTTAATTTTTTGTTGCGTCGATTCCCGATTGTAATCAGTTGGGAATTGCACCGCTGACGGATCAGACGTAGTCGTGGACGACGACACTAAACTACCGCTTGAGTTATAAACATTCGTTACCGTACTTTGCGTAATGTTCGTAGTTGTCACATTACTCACCGGATCAACAACAGAAGGCGCCGCCGTAGTAGTAGTTTGCTTCGTCGTAGAACCAGTAGGATTGCCACCCGAATCCCGCTGAGTCGTCGTTTCAACCGGACCCGCATTAGTCACCGCAGACGTGCTAGGCGGATTTAATGGAACCTCAAAACCAGCAGCTTTATAACCATTTGCCATAGCCGCCAATTGCGCCGATGCCGCCGCCAACTTCGTCACCGCACTAGTCCAATCCGCATCCGAAGGCGGAAAATAATTAGTAGTATCCCCACCACCGGGAACATTTATTGAATTAACACCATAATGACCCGTACAATTCGGACCACTATAACTACTCGTTTTACAATCCGCATTAACGTGCGTATCGTCTACTTCAACAATAGTCCAAGCCGACCCGCAACCCGCCTGCGCCTGACACCAACTATTCACAGTCGCAACCTTAGCAGGCGCAAGCGTTACCACCGTTTTCGCCAAATTACCATCCGGCCCCTGACAAATCGATGTAACCGAACAAACAATCGGAACCAGCGTTAAAGTAAGACCAACCGGACCCATCGACTTAGCAACACCAATAACCCCCGCTGCTAGCCTTGGCGCATTCGCTACCACAGTCGCCGGTAAACTCAGACTAACAGCACGAGCGGCACTGGTTTCCGCTACCGCAACCGACCCATTCAAACCCATCTGAGCAGACGAACCCACTGTCTGAAACACCCCGACAGCGGCCCTATCTAGATGATATTGCAAATCCGACCCTAAATAGACATTC
Source organism: Methylovulum sp. (assembly GCA_028713595.1). Taxonomy (GTDB): domain Bacteria; phylum Pseudomonadota; class Gammaproteobacteria; order Methylococcales; family Methylomonadaceae; genus Methylovulum. The sequence continues at coordinate 3,440 of JAQTNZ010000171.1, forward strand.
GGATAATTAATAGTAAAAGGCGCAGCAAATACCGGCAACGACAACACCAACAACGTCACACCGGCTACAACACGCCTAATCATTGGAAACGCTCAAAATACGGTTTTTCACGATCAGGCACCGTACCCGGACATGGCGGCGGACAATCCGGCGCTTTACCAACCCCGCAAAGACCCTGATGCCACATGGCATCGATGAACGGCTGAGGCAAACACTGCGGCAAACAGTGGCAATCATCCGCAGATGCCCCCACACTCACCCCAAACAATACCAACAACCACAACAACCGCTTTGAAGGCTTCATTATTCACTCCGCTAGAAGAAAAACACGCCACACCATTACATGCTTTTTTGCTAACAGTCCGGAGAGCCGTGCCGCGAACACGACCCCCGGAAAGTTTTAAACCTTGTTGGTAAAACGCTTGAACAGCTTGACGATCACCACCAACCCGACAAACGTAGCAATGACCGGGAACAACAGATCAAACAGCGCCTGCCCATCAGTTTGAATACCGGTCACCGTACCCGCCACCGCAGCAGGCAACGCCGCCATTGCATCCGCCGACAACATCCCCAACATAAGCAACATGGAGAACAACCACATCTTTATCGAGTTAAACATTTCAACTACTCCCTTTCCTCAGTTACAAAGACTCACGCCGGAGGAAGGCGGCATGAATTCGATTAGATATTTTCCGAAATACGGCGCAACGTATAAATCAAGAAGCCCATGCCATAGCCGAGACCCCATGCAGACAACAACCAGCCGCCCAATTCAACCAGGTCAGCATTCATCGCTTCAATCCCGCCGAAAATCCAAGCGCAAACAGCACCACCACCGCGACCACTATCAACAAATCGTTAAGCTGATAAACCTCTAAGCCCATGACGGATAATTCCTCACACCAAAAAACGGCTGATTACAGATAGCCAACTCCGCATAAATTCGACGCCACACCGGGCTGGACTCACGCCGCATGTAATTCATCAACGCCAGGTGCCGACTTCTCATACCTCACCCACTCTTGGAGCTTCGAAGAACGAATGAATCTCAAAGTCATCATCAAGCTGGTCATGCGCGGTTTGCACCGCATGGTCCAGATCGGGCGCCCTACCCGCCAACCTCAGCGAGTAGGCAAAACCCAAATCATTCGTCAGAAAATGCCCGGAACTGCGGCACTGAATGACGTAGACCCGCCGCAAGTTCATCATTTGCTTGCCGGGACGACCTGTACCGGCTTCATCGCAATGACGCGCTGTTTTTGTGCCTTCCCAGTAGTCACAAGCTCGATAGTCAAATCCGCCATGAACGGGAAGGTAAGATGTTTCATTTTGTGGAATTCGGCGGAAGTACTGAATTCGTATTCCACCGCCGTAAGACCCTTGGCTACGCCCTTGGATTCGTCCAGTTCAGACTCAATGAACAGCTTGGTAAAGTCATAAACCTTGCCTTCCATCGTGTCATTGAACATTTTCATACCCATCACTTTGCCGCGCGTTTCAAATTGCATTTTTATTACTCCAGTAAAACCGGATTGATGCCGTTAAACCCCGCACTCCGGAAGATGCGGGACAGCTAAAATCATGCGAAAGCGTTCGCCAGAATCACATCCTCAGACAAGCGCATCGACAACCGACGATGCAACGGTTCAGGCGAATTCGCCCAGTGCGGCACATTCAGCCGAGAAGGAATCTTTTTGAACTTGCCGACTTTTTCGAATGCCTGCGCAGCACCACCTTCGATTTCAGCAACCACCGCAAGCGCCGATCCACACTGTTTAACCAGCCATGCGCACATCGAGGCGTAACTGATTTCCGTGGATTTTTGAATGGTTTTGATTCTTTGCTGATTGGCCTCAAGCCAGCCGAAAGCCGGATAAGAGGCGGCAAGGTATTCCCCGGGCCGCAATAGCGCATCGAACGGAATTACACGATCCACCGCCTTGAATTCAACTTCAATCCGACACCAAAGCGAATCACCGTCACCCAACTGTTTACCCTTTTCGTAAATACGAGCATATTTACCGTTGACCCGATGCCCGACATAGAATGTACGACCCTTGCCATTCGGCTTGTACCAATTACCGCGCTGCTCACAGTCCGGCATGCGCCCACCATTGTTAAACCGCCCTAGCTCAAACTCCTGTTTGGCCTGATCCACGCTATAAGTAGACCCGTCATAATCATCATGCGCGAGGTCAAGCCGGGTCAGCCTTGGCTGAATTGCCTGCAACGTCAAGAAGTCATGAAGGCGTTTTTCCCATCCCGGCTTTGCAGCCGCCAGACCATCACCCGAAACCATGACCAACACCGTATTTCGTTGACCACCATGACAAAGCAAACCGAACTTTTCACCCAGCTCATAGGATTTTTTGTAGAAATTCCGACCGGACGAATTGGCACAAGTAATGCCATAGCCAAAGATTTTTTCCAGCTTTTCAGAGAAAGAAAGCACTATTTCGTGATCCGTGACCAACGTACCCGACCCAAACAAATGAGCGGTTGTTTCATGAACAGTAAAATTCAACCAATCCACAAACGCAGTCTTTCCACCCCAACCCCGGCGCTTAGGAACAAGCAAAACCTTTCCAGAATCAGACAGCACAAGCTTTACGTTTTCTTCTCCGCTTCCACTTTCCCCCCCTGTTAGTAGGGGGGGGGCATCAGCGCTTCGCTCGCCGTCCGGCCCTGCGGTCCGGGCGGCGCGCTCCA
>JAQTNZ010000172.1 GCA_028713595.1 Methylovulum sp.
CTTGCTACAGGCAGTCACCAAAATCATTGTCGAAGTGGGCGGCTACCTCTTGGCGGCAGTTGATTACGCCGAGGACGACCCGGAAAAAAGCATCACCGCTATGGCGTGGTCTGGTTCGGAGGATAGCCATTACTGGGACTTGCAGCTAAGCTGGGACGACACGGAAAGGGGGCAATTGCCGATCGCCAAGGCCATCCGCAACGGGATGCCCCAGGTTTGCCGTGACATTGCCAGCACCCCTGGCTTCAAACCTTGGCAAGAGGCGGCAAAGTTGCGCGGTTACGTCTCCAACATCGGCTTGCCCCTTACGGGTGGCGGCAAGACTTTCGGCGGTTTGAGCATTTATTCCGCCGAAGCGGATGCCTTTGATGAAGAGGAAGTCAGGCTATTGACCGAACTGGCCGATGGCTTGGCCTACGGCATTGTCAGCTTGCGTATCCAAAAAGAGCATGAGCAGCACACAAGCGTCCTGCGGCAAAGCCTGGAACAGTCCATCGAAGCTATTGCCGCTACGGTGGAGGCCCGCGACCCCTATACCGCCGGCCATCAACGGCGTGTGGGGGAACTGGCGACGGCCATCGCTAAGGAAATGGGCTTGCCGGAAGCGCAAGCCAATGGCATCCATCTGGCTGCCATTATCCACGACCTGGGGAAAATACGCATTCCGGCGGAAATCCTCTCCAGACCCTGCCAACTCAGCCATAACGAATACATGCTCATCAAGGAGCATCCCCAGGCGGGCTACGACATCCTAAAGAACAAAAAATTCCCTTGGCCTATTGCGGACATTGTCTTGCAGCATCACGAAAGGCTGGATGGTTCGGGTTATCCGCAAGGGCTTAAGGACGGGCAAATACTGCTGGAAGCGAAAATCATAGCCGTGGCCGATGTGGTGGATGCCATGTCCTCACATCGCCCGTACCGTCCGGCCTTGGGGGTCGAGGCCGCCCTGGATGAGATCAGGCGCGGCCAGGGCCCTGTGTACGATACGGTGGTTGTCGATGCTTGCCTTAGGCTTTTTACGGAAAAAGGTTTTCTGTTTAGCCAACCCTAAAGATGTAAAAAAAACCCGCTGGGGGCGATGGTTTTATTCAAGGCTATCCGTAGCCGATTTTTCAGGGGCAGGCGGTGCGGCTTCGGTTTTGGCGGTATCGGCATCAACAGGCGCGGCATCGCTTGCCTCCGCCCCGCCCCGCTTTCCCGCAGAACCGACTTCTTTGGAGGTCATCAGCAGTTTTGCATCAGGCCCCATAGGTACGGAAAAATCCGTTGAGGAAATGATGGCCTTGCTGGTCGTATCGATCACGCGCAAGGATACATAAGAGTTTTTCTTGCCAGGGGCGTAAACGCCGCCGACCAAAACCCCCGCATGGTAACGTTTAAGCATTTTTTTGGTGTCATCGGACAGGTGCAGCGAGCCATCTTCCTTCATAATGAACAAGTCAATCGGCAACTCCATGCCAATAATCTGATAACCGGCCTTATGGAAGGCCGAAGCGATCTGGTCGGAGACAATGCGCCCAAAAGCCGAGGTTTTGTTGAGGTTGTCAACATTTAACAAGGTGGTGACGATAATCAGCGAGTTTTTCGGCAGTTTTTGCGTCAGCCGTTTGTTCAGGTCATCCACCGCATCATAGCTGACCTCAACCAGATTGGCATCTTTGACTTCGTAATTACGGAACCCGCCACAGCCACTCAAGGTTGTCGCCAGCAACGCCGGAATGAGGAGGGTGGATAGTTTAAACATGATGTTGTCCTTGCGGTAGTAAAGTGAGGCAGGGCTAAAAGGGCTGTGTCGGGAAATACTAGCCTATCATCGCCTATGAGGCAAGCTAAGGAAAGCCGTTGTCATAAAACTGAACGATTGGCAGTGTTATGATGATGGGTAGGGTATTTATGGGATGTGGGTATTGTTAAGTGTTATGTTATAACATATCATTTGATGGTGGCTTGAACATTCCCTATAAGGATGGTTATTTATGAATAGAAAACTGATTATACTTTGTTTTACGGGCTTCACTACGCCCGCTTATGCCGAAGAAGCGGCCATTACTGAATTGGCGCAAGTGGTGGTCACCGCCCCTTTGCAAGATAGTGTCGCCGATAGCCCCGTACCCGTCACCGTGTTAAGCGCTGAGGAATTACGCCTGAAAGTGGGGCACAGCATCGGCGAAACCTTGAAAAATGAATTGGGCATCAGCAGCCAATCTTTCGGGCCGGGTGTCGGCACGCCCGTGATCCGTGGGCAAAGTGGGCCACGGGTACGGGTGTTGGCAAACGGTATCGGCAGCAACGACGCTTCCGCCATCAGCCCCGACCATGCCACCAGTGTCGAACCCTTATTGGCGGAACGCATAGAGGTGTTGCGCGGCCCTGCCACGTTGCTGTACGGCAGCGGGGCGATAGGCGGCGTGGTCAATGTCATTGACAACCGGATTCCTGAACAATTGCCGGAAAAACTGCTCGGCGGTGCATTGGAGCAACGCTTTGATTCCGTCTCCGATGAAACGGCCACCACGATGAAGCTGGAGGGCGGCAAAGACCATCTGGCCTACCATCTGGACGGCTTTTTCCGTGACCGCAACACTATGGACATTGGCGGGACGGCGATAGACGGCAATGCCGCCCGGCAAGTTGACCCAACCTTGCCGGACACCTTGCAAAACACTAAGGGCACTCTCGCCAACAGCTCCGCCAGCGCCATCAGCGGCTCGGCGGGTTTGTCGCTAATCGGCGCCCAAGGTTTTGCCGGGCTGGCTATCAACCGTTTGGAAAGCAATTATGGCATAGCACCGGATGGTACCGGCGGCGAGATTACCCGCATATTGCTGAAACAAAGCAAATACGATTTTAAAAGCGAGCTGAAAAACCCCTTCCTGTTCGCCGAATCGTTGCGCATGAAATTAGGCTATACCGATTATCGGCATACTGAAGTCCCTAACAGCGTGGAAGCCGCTTATTTCACCAACAAAACTTACGAGAGCCGTTTGGAATTGGCCCACAAACCGATAGGCAAGCTGCACGGTGTGCTGGGTTTTCAGGCCATTGCCAGCGATTTTGCCGCCATAGACAAATCTTCCCTCAGTACCATTGTGCCGGAAACCCTGACCCACAGTTACGGGGTGTTTGCCGTGGAATCCTTCCATCTGGGCGTACTCAATAACCAGCTCGGTTTCCGCGTTGAAGACACCACCTTAGACCCGCAAGGGGTCGCCAGCCTTAATTATCTGCCTGTCAGCGCCTCAGCCGCCAGCCTGTGGAAGATCAATGCCCATAACAGCCTCAATTTGGCGCTGACCCGCTCACAACGCGCCCCACAGGTGCAAGAATTGTTGGTGCATGGCTACCACGATGCCACCCGCAGCTTTGAAATAGGCACTATCAACCTGCATGAAGAAACTTCGTATAACTTGGACTTAGGTTACAAATTTAACGCCGACTGGGTGCGGGCGGAGCTGGACGTGTTTCACAATTGGGCGAACGCTTATATTTACCAACAACGTAGCGGCGTGTTTGTCACTGAAGACGGTGGTGCTTGTCCGGCCAATATCCCTTGCACCCCCGTGGTCGTAACCCGCCAAGCCGATGCCACCTTTATGGGCTACGAAAGCAAATTGATTTTTCCGTTAATGGAAAACCACTACGGGCTGGTTGAGCTGACCCTGTTCAGCGACTACACGCGTGGCCAATTCGTCAATGGCACTGATGTGCCGAGAATGCCGCCGCTACGCTTTGGTTTCCAAGTGGATCATTTCCAAGACGCATGGAGCAGCAACCTGCGCCTGACGCGTGGCGAAGCCCAAGACCATCCAGGGGCGTTCGACACCGCCACCGCCGGTTATGTGCAGCTTAACCTGACCACCCAGTACCAGCTTAAGCAGATTAAGGACGTTGAGGTCTTGCTGTTCGCCAAAGCCAATAACTTGCTTGATGAGAATATCCGCAACTCGACCTCTTACCTGCGCAACTTTGCCCCCGAACCTGGGCGGGGTGCGGAAATAGGCCTACGGATGAGTTATTGAGGGTATGGTCATGGGTGGACTAAACCAAGAGGCTGTTATGCCGGAATTATCCTAAGGAACGTGCATAAAATAATCTCGGCATAATCATTATCGTGAGGCGGTTTCACCTTTGGAGCGGGGGCATCTTGCCCGCAAGGGCGGGCAAGATGCCCCCGCTCCAAGACCCGTGTCCTTTAGCGTTTGCCTGAAGTATTTCCTACCCATTCCTAAGCTTGGTTGCTTGGGGTACAGGCACGCTATTGGCCCCCGACTTTTATCGGGGTCAGTTTCCAGATTTCGTTGTTGTATTCGCTGATAGTCCTATCGGCGGAAAATTTACCGCTGGCCGCACAATTAAGGATGCTCATTTTAGTCCATCGCGCTTGGTCGCGGTAAGCCGTTTCGACACGTTTTTGCGTGTCAACAAAACTACGGAAATCGGCAATGGTCAGCCAGGGGTCATGCGGGTTTTTAAGCGAAGCAATGACCGGATCGAAGATGCCGAATTCAGACGGGTTAAAATGACCGGACTCCAGTAAATTCATGACCCGTTGCAAGTCCTTATCACCGGCAATAATCGCCGCCGGATTATAATGATGGCGCATGGCTTCGACTTCCTGGTCATTTAAACCAAACAGGAAGAAATTCCCGTCACCGACCTCTTCACGGATTTCAATGTTCGCACCGTCCAACGTGCCAATCGTCAAGGCCCCGTTCATCATGAATTTCATATTGCCGGTACCCGAGGCTTCTTTTCCCGCCGTGGAAATCTGTTCGGACAAATCCGTGCCCGGACAAATTTTTTCCATGGCGGTCACGCGGTAATCCGGCAGGAAAACCAATTTAAGTTTGTCACCGACCTGCGGGTCATTGTTGATAATGGCACCGACATTATTAATCAGTTTGATAATGCGTTTTGCCATGTAATAGCCGGGGGCGGCCTTGCCGCCGACCAGCACGCAACGGTTAGTCCAATCAGCGGTGTCGCCGCGTTTGATACGGTCATATAAATGTATGACATGCAGGACATTAAGCAGTTGGCGCTTATATTCGTGAATGCGCTTGACCTGCACATCGAACAGCATATCGGCAGTTAAGTCAATATCCATATCCCGTTTTGTAAAATCAATCAGCGACTGTTTGGCCTGTTGTTTGATGTTACGCCAGCGCCCGCAAAAAACGGGGTCGTCAAGGTAACGCTCCAGATTTTTCAACTGCGACAAATCTGTCAACCAACCGTTACCTAGAGTGTCGGTGATGAGTTCCGCCAAATCCGGGTTACAGGCCGCCAGCCAACGCCGTGGTGTCACCCCGTTGGTTTTGTTATTGAATTTCTCAGGCCACAAGTCATAAAAATCCCGGAACAAGCCTTGTTGCAATAACTTGGAATGCAGTTTGGCGACACCATTTACCGAAAAACTGCCGACTATCGCCAGATAGGCCATCCTGACCTGCTGCACGTTACTTTCCTCAATCAGGGACATGCGTGTCAAACGGGCTATGTCGGCAGGCCACTTGCTGGCAACCTCACCCAGAAAGTACGCGTTGATTTCAAAAATAATCTCCATCAGGCGCGGCAGCAATTGTTTGAATAAGGGCACTGGCCAGCGCTCCAAAGCTTCAGGCAATAACGTATGGTTGGTGTACGCCATAGTTTTGCGGGTGATTGCCCAGGCGCTGTCCCAAGGTTGGCCGTAATTGTCGATCAGCAAACGCATCAGTTCGGCAACGGCAATGCTAGGATGGGTGTCATTCAATTGGAAGCAATGTTTATCGGAAAAATGCGTGAAATCATAGCCATGACGGCCCACCCAGGTTTCGATGATGTCTTGCAGGCTGGCGGAAGCCAATAAATAGTGTTGCTGCAAGCGCAAGACTTTGCCGTTTTCGTTGCTGTCATTCGGATAGAGCACCATCGTGATGGTTTCTGCGGTGTTTTTGGCGGCCACCGATTCGGCATAATCGCCGGCATTGAATTCTTGTAAGTCAAACTCATCGGTCGCCATCGCTTTCCAGAGCCGCAAGGTATTGACCG